>DOMV01000090.1 GCA_003509805.1 Planctomycetaceae bacterium | reverse complement strand
AATTCCGTGAAAACCTATAACCTACGGTTTAGGAAAGCGGACCGACTTTGCACAGCATATATTCGCAAGTCTTTGCCGTGTCGCGAGTTACGTCAAAAATGCTGAAAAATGCCGGGTGGAATATCGTGGAAAATCGTTTACTATTGGATGGCACTTTCATGGCACCACTGGTTTCTTGGTTGACGTATTTATCGTTGCGCAGTCGTAAGTCTTGAATTGGCAATGGATTTCGTCAAAATCCTGCGGTCTGTCCCCACGGTCTTTTGCACCTCGTTTCCTTGGCGTCAGGACGCCCAAGTTACGCTGTGTGGCGGCGTCGGGCCGGGTTTGGCCTTTGTTCCAAACCGTCCGCTGATCGCCCGTGTTGGCCGCAAAACAGGCGTCTCGTCGTCTCCGACCAGCGATCTTCACATTTCGGTTTTGTGCTCTCGTAAAAAAGCGATTGTCTTGGAAAGGCCCTGCTTTTCAAGCGTCTCAAGATGTTCGTCCACGGTCCTCGGCGGGTTCTTGAGATGCTCTCGTTGCCGTTTGATCGTCGCGAGTACGGCTCCCGAATTTTCGTCGATCAAGCGAACGAGAAACTCATCCGGGGTGATCGCTTCGATTCCATAGGTCGCAAGGACGCCAGCGGGAAAGTCGCGGATATTGTTCGTGATGATGGAACCGGCACCGGCATAAATCGCGGCGGCAAGAACATGCCGATCGTTCGGATCGGGTAATTGCACCGTGTCGATGAGCGGCTCGTAACCGGCGACAAGCGAATCCAAGACAGAATCGTTCATCTTGCGCCGCGTTCTTTCCAACCGTTCTCGGCTGATCTCCGATTGGTTCTCCAGCAGGTTTGAAATCCATTCATCATGAATGCGGTCGGTCCACTTCGCTTGAAACAGACCAGAACCGGCAAGGTACATCAACACATCGCGCAGCGATGCCGGATAAAGAATACACGCATCAAACAAGACGACAGAATGCGACATCAATAATTCGGATTCAAGAGTTGACCTTCTTCGACCAATTCATCGACGGCTTCCATGTGGAGTCGTTGGCGTTCGGATTTGAAGGCGAGCAGATCATCCGATTTGATTCGACGCTGATTTCCGAGTTTTTGATGAGGTATTTCGTCGGCGTCCAACAAAGAATTCAGGAACGGCTCCGAAATGAGCAGGATGTCCGACGCTTCGCGGATCGTCAACTCCGCATGAGGCGGTACGACATCGACACGGCGACCGCTGGCGACGGCGTCGAGCATATCGGCCAACTCGTTGACATCCTCGGACGACGAATTGACGTCTTTCAAATGGAGTTCACCGGAACGGATCAACGCGGCAGCGGATTTCGCCAACTCGGAAAACCTCTCCGAAGAAAAGATCTGAGACGTGTTCGCAAACTCAATAATGGACATGGTTTCACCCTTTCAGCACAGTCATGGACGCGTTATAAAACCGCTTTGAGCATCCAATCCGCCTCCCAATTATACTTCCCTTTCACTTCATGGTATTATACTCGCAAAATTGAAGAAAAACAAGCAGAGAAAGTGGCACTCTCTCGACTCGGCACTTTCGATCCGATAAAATGATTTCCATGCCCATTCACCTTCGGAAGATGTTCGACTTCCTTTTCCCGACCATGAAAAAAGCCGCTAAAACCAACGCGCCGTCCTATTTGCTCAAGATCACGCTCCTCGGGATCGAACCGGCCATTTGGCGACAGTTCATTGTCCCGGCGGATACGACGCTCGACCGGCTCCACGAAATCATCCAGCCGATCATGGGTTGGCATGACGGCCACATGCACGGCTTCCGCATCGGCGACCGGTATTGTATGCCGGACGGGTTCTGCGATAACGGCGAACTGCCCGAGTCGAAACAGGTTCTCTCGGTAATCGCTCCGAAAAAAGGCTCGAAATTCTTCTACACATACGACTTCGGCGACAGTTGGGAACATGAGATCGTCGTCGAAAATACCAACTATTCGAATCCCGACTGGCCTTACCCCGTCTGCTGCATTGATGGCAGGATGGCTTGTCCGCCGGATGACTGCGGCGGCGTTCCCGGCTATTTCGATCTTTGCGAGGCGATGAAGTACAAAAACCATCCGAACCATGACGAACTGGTCGATTGGCTCGGATACCTTTACATTCCGTACTTTTGGGACATGGAGGAGGTGAACACGGCCTTCAAAATCAAGCGTAAAACACGCCGCCCGACGCATATTTGGGTGAAAGTCTCCAACGAGCCGTGGCCGCCGAAGTCGAAGGAAACCGTCACCGCAACTCCCAAGGTGAGGCCGAATCCGTTCGAGACCAAGAAAAAAGCCGCCAAGAAAGCGGCAAAGAAGGTGGTAAAGAAAACGACGAAGAAAGCCGTCAAAAAGTCGGTGAAAAAGGCGACGAAATCAACGAAGAAAAAATCGTAGCATTCTGCTGACAACGTGAAGAGGAACCATGCCGACCGACAAAGACAAAATCCAGAAACGCCAAGATGAAATCCTCGAACTGCTTCGGGCTTTTTGTTCGGCGAAACTGAACGACGAGTATTGCGAGCTTGCCGAACAGATGCTCGCCAAGTTGGGCAGAAAACGCCACGTTCCATTCGAGACCGGCAAGGTCGAAATCTGGGCCGCCGCGATTATCCACGCTCTCGGTTTGATCAATTTCCTGTTCGACAAATCGCAGACGCCGCATGTGACCGTCCGCGAAATCCACGAGTTCTTCGGCACGAAAGAATCGACGGTCGGAAACAAGTCGAAAGAAATCCGTGACATGCTGAAACTCCGTCAATGGGACGACGAGTTCGGAACCCGTGAAATGCAAGAGCGGAATCCGTATCGAAACATGGCGATACTCAACGGCTTTATCGTCCTTCATGAGAGATGATTGTTCGCCAAGAAACGCCAAACGCCCGGCGAAATCCCCTCTGCTGGAACACAGTCGAGAACTCCGCCGGGCGCGTTGGCCAAATTTACTCCGCCTTCTTCCGTCTCTTCAGTCCCGGCACGCTCGGCAGGGAGTTGATCGCCTCAATCTGCTCCGGTTGGTCGACGTGCGTGTAGATGTTGAGCGTCAAATTGATGTCCGAATGGCGGGCTAAAACCTGGGCCGTCTTCGGTGAAACCTTCGCGCGACATAAATTCGTAATGAACGTGTGCCGCAAGCAATGAAAGTCGGCGTACTTGCCTCGGCTGTCGCGGTAGGTCAACATGTCCGAAGCCTCGCAAGTCTTTTTCTCTTCGTCGGTCGC
>DOMV01000035.1 GCA_003509805.1 Planctomycetaceae bacterium | reverse complement strand
GTACGACTGCGCTTCCGGCTGTCATAATACGCCGAAAATGAAAACTTGTTAGCGGTCTAGGGATTTCCCCAAGTCGCCAACAAGTTTCGCTAAATTGGCGGATTTTGACGGGTATCGAGATTTTTCCCGCGTGGAAAGGCAAGACGTGAATGGTTTGCGTTTTCACTTTCCGATATCGACGTTCCAAGACTTGATTTGGCGTCCTTGACGAGCATGGCGGTGTCGCAGACCCGTTTGGATTACGTGGATCGGCTGAGTTTCGGAAGGATTGCCGAGTGCGTCGAGCGTGGCAGTATTCATGGAAACATCCTTTGCTCGCGTGGTTGAAAACGAGTAAAAACGTGAATGGGATGAGATTTTACTATTTGCGGTTCGAGTGGCGGTTTGACACAAGTTGACAAAAAATTTTCGACGTGCTATCATTTCCGCTGATCGGTCCCCCTTCCTGTCGTTCGCTCTTGGACGTGAGAATTCCCATGAAATCGATTTCCTTGATCGGATACCGCTGCACCGGGAAGACGACGGTTGCGAGGTTGCTTGCGGAACGGCTCGGGTTGCGCGCCGTCGATTCCGACCCGCTTATCGAACGACGTTGCGGAAAGCCCATTGCGGCGATTTTCGCGGAAGACGGCGAAGCGACGTTCCGTAATCTTGAAGAACGCATGGTAGCCGAACTGCTCGATGGCGAGCCGGTTGTCCTCTCCCCCGGCGGCGGGGCGATCCTGCGGGAGTCGACGCGCTCCCGGTTGCGCAATGCGAGCACGGTCGTTTGGCTGACCGCCGAAGTCGAAATGATCGCTGCCCGTATGAATGCCGATGCGACAACCGCGGCGCGTAGACCGAGCCTGACCGGGCGATCACCGACCGAAGAAATTCGCACGGTTTTGGAATCACGGGAACCGTTCTACCGCGAGACCGCCCATTTCACGGTCGCGACCGACGGCAAGACCCCCGGGGAAATCGTGGAGGAGATTTTGATGCGGATCATGGAAAACACGGAAAACGCGAGGTGCGCGCAAAATGCGGAAAGGAAGCCGTGAAACCCGGCGAGATTCCGATACACGCTCGGCGCGAAGCAAGAAAACAGGCCAACCTGAACGCTTTCTGCTGGGGCGTTGGGAACGGACTCCTGAGCACGACGTTGATCGTCTACCTGATCCGCGATTTATGCGAAGGATGGAGCGGCGCGGCTATTGGGACGGCAATTGCGTGGATCGTCGCCGCACCCCGACTCCTCGGAACGCTCCGGCTGACCGCCCCGTTCCTGATCGCACGGTCCGGCAACCGGAAGCTGTTTTGTATCGTCGCGTACCTGCTCGCGCCGCCTATCCTCGCGACGATCCCCCTGGTCATGCCGTCGCTCATTTCCGTTGCCCACGAGACCGGGCGGATCAATCCCGTGCTGGGGTTTCTCATCGCCGTCTGGTGCCTCCACCATGTCTGCGAATACTTCGGCACGATCGCGCTCTGGTCGTGGTACGGCGATTTGATCGGGATGCGGATCCGCGGGCGCTTCGTCGGACGCCGTGAAGCGAGCCTGATCGCGGGGCAAACACTCGGTTATCTCGCGGCGGGATTGTACACGTATTTCACGGTCGAGGCCCTCCCGGCGGATGCGCCCCGCTGGAAAGCCTACCTGCTCCCGTGCGGATGCGGCGTGTTGTTCTCGACCCTCGCGGTTGTGCCGCTTTGTTTTATTCCGGACATCATGTTGCGCAAAGCGGACGGACGGGGAAACCCGGAATCGCCCTGCATCGCCGCCGGGGGCGTGTACGACGCCTTGTACCGATTCATCCGGCTCCCGCGAGACGTTCCTGGATTCGCGGCGCTGTTCGTGTTCGGGTGCTGGTTGCAGGCGGCAATCGGCCTCACTCAGGCGGCGCAGTATCGATTCGGCATGACCGTGCTCGGCGTAAGTATGTTGTTCGCGCTCGCACAAGCGGAAACTACCCGCGTCGGGCAATGGGCGCTCGGCGGGAGAGTCGGGCGATGGATCGACCGATTCGGGNNCGGTCCGGTTGTCGGTTTCTCGCTGTTCCTCGCCGCGTCGGGATCGCTCTTCTACGCCATCGCGGACGAGGAAAGCTGGTACCTGATCTTTGGGGCGGCAATCGCTTGGATTTTCTGGGTCGGCGTGAACGTCGGAATCACGGGAACCCTGTTGAATATCGCCCCGGCCGACCGCCGCGCGGAGTGTTTCGCACTGTACTTCGCGGCGACAACCCTCACCTTGGCTCTCACGACGCTTCTGGGCGGATACGCGGACGACCGGCTCCGGGCCGTTGCGGTCGAACTGCCGGTATACGGCGCAATTTCGTATGAACGNNGCGGGTCGCGGCGATTCCCCTGTTCCTTTGGGCGATTCGCCGGTGTTGAACGCTTCCAACGCTTTTCGCGCCTCATCCACGACCTCCGCGGCCCAAGCACGGTCCCCGTACAGATCGATCATCGCACGCCGAATCGCTTGGGACCGTTCCGGCGCAATCGACTGTAATTCCTTAGCGTCGTCGAGACGGCGGCGAAGCAAATGGACCTGCTCGACGTCGACACGAGCCAACTCACGTTCCATCGATTCCAAGCGACGCTGCGCGAGGAGGACATAGTTCTCGGTCGAACCACCCGGTCGATCACCCCTATCATGCGGTTCAGCGTTCCCCCCGGTCCCTCTCTTGTTCGCGCCCGGTTTGTGCGTTTCCGACACGGGCGGCGCCGGCGGTCCCGGTTCCGACGTATCCCGGAGCAGCAGCTTTTTGTCCGATTGATACAAGTCGACGATGGCACGGAGTTTAACGACGGCTTCCTCCGGGTTGGTCCGACTCAGGGTGATCGCTTCCATGTAGGCGCGTTTCGCAGGGGGAAACGCCTTGAGCTGATCTTTCGAAAAGTTGCCGCGTTCGAGGGCTCGTTCCTCGTTGGCC
>DOMV01000013.1:546-9851 GCA_003509805.1 Planctomycetaceae bacterium | reverse complement strand
CCGGCGGGCAGCGCCAGCGGGTCCTCATCGCCCGGGCCTTGTGCGGCGATCCGAAAGCCTTGTTGCTCGACGAGCCGACCAGCAATATCGATCCGGGCGCCGAAGAAATCCTGTTCGATATTTTGCGGGAACTGAACAAACGGATGACGATCATACTCGTTTCGCACGATATCGGCTTTGTTTCCCAGTACGTCAAAAGCGTCGTCTGCGTCAACCGCAGCGTCGTCGTCCACCCGACGACGGTCCTGAACGGGACGCTGATAAACGAGATTTACGGCAGGGACGTCCGCATGATCCTGCACGATCACCGCTGCACCGAACACGGCCACATTCATTGAGGGTACGCGGCCGGCGCACCATACCGGAAAACAGGCTTCCCGAGAGTCGGCTTCGGGAAATTCCAACCGCCTTCGGTATCTACTGGAAACGCGATGAAAACGGACATTCGGTCAAGCCTGCCTGCCGCACGCACTCGCCCACAACTTTTGTTAATACAATCATTTACGCGAATCGTTCGAGCGGCAGGCGATTGTGCGCGGGAACAATTTCAGGCCGCCTTCGGTATAACGTCCCCGATTTGGGACAAGACGGCCCTTGGGGCATTTTTTCAGGGGCGCCGGCCAAAAACTTCTCTTGAATCGAAACCCTGAAGCGGTACATTCTCTCCTGTTATTCGACACGAATATCGATGATTTCGACATCGATATAACCGTCTCTCATTTCAACCCAGGAGCCAGAATCATGCCCATTGACGAAACAAAACCGGCGAACAGCCTGTTGACGACGCCGGAGGAAATGTCACCGATCCAGTTGCAAAACCGGCAGGGAATGCGGCACGAATCGATCACGGACCTCGAATCCGGATACGTGACCGTCCTTGTCGTCGACACGGCGGCGAAGCTCACTTTGGAACAGTACGCCCGCCTTCTTGAAGAACTGAAAGAGCGACATGGCGTTCGCGGCATGCAAACCGCTTTCGGGTGCGACGTCCCCGCGGACCGGGAACGTTATCGGTACGATCTCCACCTGAATGCGCATCTTCGGATCGAAGAACGTCAAAACCACTTCCAGGAGATCGGAGGCTGATCATGGCCGAATATTATTGCCGTCTTAATCAAAACGCGAGCGGGGTGGTCACCAACCCGGCCGTCTGGTCGTCGACTCCCGGAGGACCGTCGGCGGCGACGGCGCCGACGAGTTCCGACCGCATGCATTTTGTTCGGTCATGCACCGTTACAGGGATGGAATCACGGTACGCCGGTTCCGTCGTCGTGCCGGAAGGCGTCGAGGTCACGCTCGTCTGCAATCGAAATGTTGATTTCGGCGCCGGCACGATTGATATCGATGGCACATTGCGATTGTCAGGCCAGGGTCGATGGAGAATGCTGCAATCGCAAAAAACCATTGGTCGTAACGGGATTTTATGGTGCGACTCGGGAGATTTGTGGATAGCCAACCATAGTGATCCCGGTTTGGACAGCCTCGACGCATCGCCCACATCCGTCATCCGGGCGTCAAACGGCTTGATTATCATGCTTTCCGGAACACCATCCGAGCCCCTCGTGATTCCCGTACTGACCTGGGAAGGCACCGTCGAACTCAGTTCTTTCATAAGCGAAGGGCCGAGCGGGATCGAATTCGCATTGGGAACACATGTTTTTCGAAATCTGCAAATCCATCATCCGCGTCGGGAAGCCACGGCGGGTGCGATGTACGTCACATCCTTGGCAGATGAAATCGATGTTGAAGGGGATTTTTTTCTCAAGCAGGCACCCGTATATGATATTATTTTCGATTGGGGAGACACTCGCGTGTGCGTCGCCGGCGATTTGAACGTCCCGCAAACCGCCTGCAAGTACCGGTGGAGCGGCCGATGGGGTGCGGTGCTCTACGGAACGCAGGACCAAACGGTGAACTTGTCGGATTCGTTCGTCGCGGATATCACGCTGGACCTGAAAAAGGACGTCGGGACGGTCACTCTGCAACGCTTCAACGGTCGTGTGGAAGGGCAATCGGAACGGCTCGTTTGCAGGGATTTCGACGAAATCGCGCTGTGCGGCCAGTACGTCGACTTGACGATCGATACGGTCCCGGGACGGTCGGGTATTCGCGTTTATCACGATCGACCCGGGATCAACGTGAACAACCTGACCATCAACAGCCCGGAAAGCGTCGTCAACTTCATCGAAACGAAGAATAGCACAACATATATCAGAAACGATCTTCGCTTGAACACGGGAACGGAAGACCGGGGCGGACGGATTCGTTTTCTTTTCCGTGATGATTCGGGCGTGGAAACGGGCAATTCCGACAAACGTAATCCCTGGGAATTGAGAGGATTCAATCCGCAAGAGGTGGCGATCACCGGAAACGGAATTGATTCGGTGCCGCTCGTCATCGAAAAAAACAACCACAGCACCTACATACCGGAAACGGCAAACGTCGTATTTGCCGGGTATAAGGGAACGATCCTCGCTTGCCTGGCACATCGTTTGAGCACCGACGCGGACAGCGAATTGACGTTCTCCCGCAACCGCGCGTATGGCGCCCCCTCCGCGGTCCCGGGACAGTCCCTTGCTTTCGAAGGGTCGCTTCACGCCATGGAAAACCGGGGGACCCTTCGGTTCGTCCGGCAACATTCCCATGTTCCTCCCGGGGCGCCGGCCGGTCTCCCCGACGTGTATCCGACGCTCACCGTCTCCGTTCTCGACAACGACGGGGCGATTCTCGGAGAAGTCCTGGGAGAAACCGATCCCCTGGAATCGCCGTGGTATGACGGAACCATCCGGCTTCGTTGGAATGTCGGCGGTCCGTTCGGAACCGGTTCCATCGGGGAAACGATCCGCCTGCTGGAATACGATTACCCGATTGCGCCGATCGAGGCGTTCGCGCTCGAAGGCCCCAACGACGGTTCCGGGAATGTCGCGATCTCCTTTTCAAGCGTCTGGTGCGCAGGCGCCCGGATCGAGTGGGGGGACGGGACGAGCAGCGAGGTGCGTTCGGAAACGCTGGATACGGCGCGGTTGCAGTCCTCCCACACGTATTCCGTGTTCGACCGGGAATACACGATCCTCGTTACGAGCGTCAACCCGGAGGGCAAGGAGAACACGTTCGCGTTCACGCATTTTCTTTCGAAGATGCCGCCCCCGGAAATCGTTTCCTACACGATCGTTCCCGCGGGCGATGAGAGCGACGAACTCATCTTCACGTTTACCTGTCTTTACTGCCTGAGCATCCGTGTCGACTGGATGGACGGAACAACGTCGCAGATCGACTTTCCCGATACGGGCGTCCAGGCAACGGAACTGAGGCATGCGTTTTCCCGTACGACCTCCGCGTATACGGTCAGAGTGACGATGAGCAACCCGCAGAACGGGAACGTGACCATACCGATCCTTTTCCCGGTCCCGGAGGCGAAGCCGGCGACGATCGAGGACATCGTGTTGGTCGGCATGAACGACGGTTCCGGAAGGGTATCGCTTTCGTTTCGGGGAAAGCGATGGTTCCGGGGCCAAATCACCTGGGGCGACGGCGGCACTCTTTCCTTTGACATGCGGACGATCGAGGAGCTGCATTTCGAAGGGACCCATGCGTATCTCCATAAGAACAGGCTTTACAACATCAGGATCAGTGTCTGGAACGTCCATAACGTGGAATACTGGCAATACTGCGAATGTTTCATCTACAACGAACCCGTCGCGGTCCTGGCGGTCAATCCGGCCGAGGGCGAATATCCCCTGGCGGTGATGGCCCACACGGAAGGCTCCAGCGGGACGGAATACCTGGTCGATTGGGGAGACGGCACTCAAAGCGCGGGCTCGCTCGCGGACAATCCCCAAGCGGAGCATACTTATTTCGACGCGGGCGATTACCTGGTCATCCTGAGTGTCCGGTATCCGACGGGCATCTCCTCGACGACCGGCCAAAACGTCCATGTCACGGCCCCGCCTTCGGAAGGTCTGCTTGCCGTGCTGAACGTGGAACCGACATCGGGATATGCGCCTTTATCGGTTTCGGCCCGGGCGACCGGTTCCAGCGGAACCGCCTTCAAATTCGACTGGGGCGACGGTTCCAACACCGGTTTCACCACGCAACGGACGGCCGTTCACACCTACGAAAACGCGGGACTTTATCCGATCACGCTCACCGTCCGGGAAAACAAGGCGACTGCGAGCACTGCGCTCGGGGTGGTCGTTCAATACGCTCCTCCGCCGAGCGGGCATCAGCCCCGGCTGATCTGCGCGGATACCGAAGACGGCCGGTCCGCCGGAATCGCACGAACCCTGCCTTCGCCTTTTCATTTGACTCTCGCACAAGGAACCTGCTACATGTTCGATACGCTGGAATTGTTTTGTGAAATGTCCGAAAACGGGCGGAGCCTCGAAACGGGAAGTGCGCTTTTCCTCGCCCGGATTCAACACAGCGGCGGCGTCCCGATCCTCCCGGAAGAGGTCCGGTCGGTCGCGTACACGCTCTGGCGACTCGACGATCGCGACGCTTCGGTCAAGACCGGTATTACCGGACATGTCGATGTTCCGTTGGCCGTCCACGAGGTCCTGTTGGCCGAACCCGTGCTCGATGCGCATTGGACGCATGACACGCAGGGATACAATTTCCGGCACGCACCGGCGGGAATGCGTTCGGCGCCGGATTCCGGTTCGGAAGACGCGGACGAAACACATCCGCTCTTTCCCGTGGCCGGTCGCAATTATCGCTTGGAATACCGGCTTGTCATGCATGCCCCGGAACAACCGGAAGTCCTCCTGCGGTACCGGGTCCACGTAGTCTGATCGAACGTTGCCTGATCGAACGTTGTTTATCGACGAGGGGGCCTGGAATCCGGAATGTCGGAATTCGGGAACGGGGGGTCGGCGGTTGACGGTGAGGGGGGATCGCGGTTACAATGGCGGTTGTCATATAGTGATTGTCATGACGGCTTGCAGTGACGGTGCAACGATGTGCCGAGTGCCGTCGACGTTCCCCCTTTTTTTGTCGCCAACCCGCCAGCCGTTCCATGATCGACCTTGCCTTGATTCCCGTTGCCGGTCGCGGGACGAGTTTGTTGCCGCTCACGAAAAGCCAGCCGAAAGAAATGCTCCCGGTCGGCCGGAAACCGGTCGTCCAGTATGTCGTCGAAGAACTGATCGGCTGTCAGATAAACCGGTTGCTTTTTATCACCGGTTCCGGAAAAACGGCGATCGAGAACCATTTCGACACCGACGCGGAGTTGATCGATTATCTCCGTGTCAAAGGGCGGGAGGAGGAACTCGCGGAATTGGCTTTCGAACGGGATGAGGCGGAATATTTCTACATGCGGCAACGGCGCCAGCTCGGCTTGGGCCACGCGGTTCTTTGCGCGGAACCCTTCGTACGCAAACAATCGTTTGTCGTGGCGCTGGGCGATACGATTCTCGGACTTCGCCGACGCTCGGAAATCGTGCGGCGGATGATCGCGATTTATGAGGAAAACCCCGAAATCGGCGGCGTGATCGCCTTCGACGAAGTCGATGCGGAGGAGGTTGGCAACTATGGAATCGCGACGCCCGGCAAGACGATCGACACGGAGGGCACCTTCGAACTGCGGGACCTGGTCGAAAAGCCGTCCGTTCACGAGGCGTCCAGCCGGTTGGCGGTCGCGGCACGTTACGTTTTTTCCCCGCTCCTGTTCGAGTACCTGCACCGGGTCGAATCGGATGCCGCCGGGGATATCCAATTGACCGATGCGATTCGCGCGATGCTTCTCGACGGTCACCGCGTGTTCGGCGTTCGAATGCGACCGGGCGAGGGACGTTACGATATCGGTTCCTTCGAGAGTTATTACAAGGCTTTTACCGACTTTGCCACCCTGGAGAGTATGGGCGATTTGGAAAAGATGTGATTTTCGAGCGATGTTCCCAATCTTTCGCGGCGGGGCGAGCCGCAACCGGAATTGAATAACACACTGAAAACCATGAATCAACCGGCTTGGCACGACAGCGTGATGATGAAGGCCGTGCGCCGCGAACCGACCGCGCGACCGCCGGTTTGGTTGATGCGGCAGGCGGGCCGGTACATGGCGGAATACCGGGCCGTTCGCGAAAAAGTCGGTTTTCTGGAGCTTTGCCGCACCCCGCGTCTGGCGGCGGAGATCATGCTCACGGCGGTGGAAACGTTGAACGTCGATGCGGCAATCATTTTTTCGGACCTGTTGCCGATCCTGGAACCGATGGGGTTCGGTCTTGAATTTACACCCTCGGACGGCCCGGTCGTCCATCGCCCGATCCGGACGCCGGACGATGTGCGGCGGGTCGTTCCCTTGATCGAACCGAACGATCTGGAGCCGATCTCTTACGTGTTTGACGTTGTCGAGGCGACCCGGCGCGGATTGTCCCCCGATTTGCCGTTGATCGGTTTTGCGGGGGCGCCGTTCACGCTGGCCGGATATGCGATTGAAGGCGGAGGCAGCAAGGATTTTCGGAATACGAAAACGTTCATGTACCGGTATCCCGACGCTTGGCGGGAATTGATGGAAAAGCTCGCGGACACATTGGCCGCCTACCTGAATGCCCAGGCCGACGCGGGTGTGCAAATCGTGCAGGTTTTCGACAGTTGGGTCGGTTGCCTTTCCGACACGGATTATCGGACCTGTGTGCTCCCGTATTCGAAACGGCTGCTCGAACAGGTCCGAACGGTTCCGTCGATTCATTTCGGGACGGGCAATCCGGCCCTGCTGCCGCTCCTGCGCGAAGCGGGCGGCGACATCATCGGCGTGGATTGGCGTCTTTCGCTCGAAAAGGCTTGGGAGGCGATCGGCCCTGACCGGGGAATCCAGGGGAACCTCGATCCCGTCGTTTTGTTGAGCGACCCTGAAACGATCCGCGCGTCGGTCCGGAAAATGCTGCGGCTCGCCGGCGGAAAGCCGGGACATATCGTCAATCTCGGGCATGGTGTTCTCCCGCAAACGCCGGTCGAACATGCCCGGGTCATGGTGGAAACGGTGAAGGCATACACGTCGTATACGGAAGGCAGTTGAAATTTCCCGAAGCCGATTCCCGGGAAGCCTGCCAACCGGAAACGACACAGCCGAAGGTAAGCAGGCGGATAGGNNTAGGACGGGCTGTGTTTACCAACGACTCAACCGGCTTCGGTATAAAGGGAACGGATCGTGGGGGAAACAAGTCGTGGGAAGATACAGGCCGTGAAGGAATTGCGTTTCGACTGTCCGGACGAATCGGCGACGGGCGAATTGGGACGGCGACTCGCCGCGGCGCTGCCGGACGGAGCGGTCTGTTCCCTGATCGGAACGCTAGGAGCTGGAAAAACACGGCTGGTCCAGGCGGTCGCGGCTGCTTCAGGCGTGGAACCGGGTGTTGCCGCGAGCCCGACTTTCGTCCTAATGAATGAATACGACGGGGAAAACCGGCCGATTTATCACTTCGACGCCTATCGGCTGGCAAGCGAAGAGGAATTCCGCCGACTCGGCCCCGACGAGTATTTCGAGGGCGAGGGACTCAGCTTCATCGAATGGGCCGACCGGGTCCCGAATTGCCTGCCGGAACAACGTTTGGAAATCCGCGTCGAAGTGCTCGGCGAAAGCGAGCGGCGGTTTGAATTGAGGTTTATCGGGGAACAATACCGTGCGGCGTATGAAATGATGCGCAAGACATACACCGTAAACGGCATGACAATCCTCCCGTGAACGATCGCTTGCCGCTCGAACGATCCGCGTAAATGTTTGTATTTACAAAGGTTATAGCAAGCGAGTGCGGCAAGCAGGCTTGACCCAATGTCCGTTTTCATCACGTTTCCGGTATAATTCCAACGGATTTCAGTACATTGATTTTGACATGCTTTCAGTCAGGCTATTCATCGGCATACCGATCGTTTTGGGAGTTCTCGCGCTTTCGTTTCTCGACATGTATTTGTCCGACCGATTGGTGTCCTTCTGGATCGTCAACCGGATTCCGCGCGGGATCATCCTTTTCCCGCTCTTCATCCTCGTCGTCGCCATCCTGTGCAATGAAGTGCTCGACCTGCTGGAGGCGGCCAGGATCAAACCGCGCCGCTCGACGGTTTACCTGTGCAATACCGGGTTGGTCCTGATTTGCTGGCTGGCCTGCATCTGGCAACAATGGAAACTGGACCAGGTGCCGACGGAAAATCTGATTTCGCCGACCGGATGGGATTGGGCGGCAACGGCGAGTATCGTGACCCTGGTCGCCATCGCCTTGTGCGTCGTCGTCGCCTTCGTGGGGGAAATCATTCATTTCAAGAGCCCGGGCAATCACGCGATCAACCTGTCGGGCGCCGTTTTCACAGTCGTCTACATCGGTCTTTTGGCAACGTTTCTCGTTCAACTCCGTGTCGCCTTCGGAATTGCCGCCCTTTTTTCGCTGATCATCGTCGCCAAAATGGGGGATATCGGCGCTTTTCTTGTCGGCCGGATGATCGGTCGCACGAAATTGAGCCCCGGCCTGAGTCCGGGTAAAACGATCGAAGGTCTCATCGGGGGACTCGCCTTCGGTTGCTTCGGCTCCTGGGTCTGGTTCAAAATCGTGATACCGATCACGGCCGGCAATACGTGGCTGATCGACGGCGACGTGATTCACAAAACGCCGATGATCGGTTGGATCGCTTTCGGTTTTTTCGTTTCCGGGGCGGGCGTGCTGGGCGACCTGTCCGAATCGTTACTCAAACGAGAGGCGATGCGCAAGGATTCCAGCCGTTGGCTTCCCGGTTTCGGTGGCGTGCTCGATATTTTCGATTCGCTCCTGATCGCCGCCCCGGTCGCCTACGCCTGTTGGGTCTTCCGTTGGGTTTGCCCCGGGTATCATTAGTATCCCGTAAACGGCATGACAATCCTCCCGCACACAATCCTCCCGTGAACGATCGCTTGCCGCTCGAACGATCCGTTTATGTCATTCTATAAGCAGCAGTTGGGGGGCGAGTGAGTGTGGCAGAGTGAATGCGCAAGGCAGACGGGACCAAATGTTCGTTTTCATCGCTCGTTTTCATCGCGTTTCCAGCATAACCGGACAACTCAATCGACTTCGCTATGACAATGTCAGAAACACCTGTTTTGTTGGTCGATACGCATGCCCATCTCGATCTCGACCGTTATTCGGCGACGGAAAACGGGCTTGAGGCGGTGCTTCGGCGCACCGGGGACGGCGTGTTCCCGGCGCCGGTGGTCGCAAGCACCTTCGAAGGCAAACGGCTTGCGCTCGATTTCATCGTCCTGCCCGGGATTGATGCCGCTTCCAGCGAAAAAGTCGTCGCACTGGCCGGACGCCATGCGATTCTGCGGCCCGCCGTCGCCATCCAGC
>DOMV01000013.1:0-502 GCA_003509805.1 Planctomycetaceae bacterium | reverse complement strand
TCGACCGGTATTGGGACGATACGCCGTTCAAGGTCCAGCTCGTTTTTTTTCAACGGCATATCGAGCTTGCCAAACGTCGGAGATTGCCGATCCTGATTCATTGCCGCGAGGCAGCCGGGGATTTACTGCCGATCCTGAGCCGGGAAGCGGGACCACGGTTGCCCGCATCCGAACGCCTGTTCGGACTGCTCCATGCCTTCAGCGGCGATGTCGACATGGTTCGCGAATGCGTCGGACTCGGTTTTTACATCAGTTTTGCCGGTTCGGTCACCTATCGGAACAAAAAATTCGCCCCGCTTTGGGCCGCCGCCGCCGAGGTCCCGGACGACAAACTGCTCTTGGAAACCGATTCCCCCTACATGGTTCCGACGCCGTACCGCGGTAAGCTGGAAAGGAATGAACCCCTTATGACGGCGTATGTTGCGAATCGGCTCGCGGAACTTCGCGGCACTTCGTTCGAACACATCGCCGCCGTCACGACGGCAAATGCCCGACGCTTGTT
>DOMV01000162.1:6289-8832 GCA_003509805.1 Planctomycetaceae bacterium | reverse complement strand
AGTTTCAGGCCGTTTACGGTACATTGCTCTCCGCGAAAAAATTGAACCTCGGTACCAAGCTCAACATTCGCGGTTTCGGGGCTTCATCGCAGTGCTCAACAACACTTTGCTCCGGAAGCCCCTTGGCTCATTTTTTATGCGGAGCACAGTAGTAGACCAGCCACCAGCCAAGCGGACCCCATGACACACACCGCCAGAAATGACA
The DNA here is from genome assembly GCA_003509805.1 of Planctomycetaceae bacterium. GTDB lineage: Bacteria > Planctomycetota > Planctomycetia > Pirellulales > Thermoguttaceae > UBA8133. The sequence continues at coordinate 8,627 of DOMV01000162.1, read as the reverse complement.
TTCCATCTTCCGCGGAAACACGCGATTCCGTGTCGGACGATGTTGCCCGGCACGGCTCCGTCGAAGGATCGCAGCATCCGATTTTGATCGGTAACGGCATACGGGAACCGGAGGTGGTTCGTATTTCCTCCTTCTTCGATCTTCCGGCGACGGATGAACCATTTCCACCGTTTCTTCCTCCTCCTTTTGAAATACCGCCGGGGCCGGAATTGGGGGCCGTTCCCCATCGTCCGGTTTCCGGTGCGCGAACCCGAACGGACGCATTTCTTTCAGGACATCCCGACTCAGGACAGTCGGCCTTACGGCAACCGGCTGCGACACAAGGACGATTGCAACTGGGAGGATCGCAACCGGGCAACCGGAAATACGAAAGGGGCCGGCGTCACGAAGACCTTTCCGCTCATGCGACGTGCCCGCATACGAACGGGCTGGAGACCATCCTGCCCGGCCGGAATTTTTCGGAAGAAAACACGAACATCTCCATTGACGAAGTGCTCAAACGCCATCGCGCCGTCGAAGGAATCTGCGGAAAAACGGCCAAAAGCAATCCCGGCATTTGGGATGCGATCCGTCGCGACGAGTCCTCCCGTTCCGTTGAAACCGTGCAGCCGAGCGGAGCACTCCCGGATGATACCGCCCCCGCAAACGCGGAGGCCACGGTTTCCCGGGCGGCTTCCCACGCAGTTCCCCGTGTTCTGAAATTCAAGGGAAATCCCAGCGTCGCCGCTCCTTTTTCCCAGTCGATACGTATCGGAAAAAACGTTCTTTTCAACGAAGAGAATCCGCGGAATATCGATTCGGCCGTTCGCGCCGACCGAAAGAGCACGTCGCCCGACCAAAAAATTTCCGCACGAAATCAACCGGCGTTCCCGTCTCGAAGTGCTGCGCAGCCGGGCATTTCCCAAGCGCCGCCCACGCTTTTGGAATTCGACATGGCGAAACCGGCGGCGACGTTTTCTTCCGACGGTTCCCGACATACGGCAAGCGGAAAGAGCGACGATTCTTCTCTCCGCATCATCGTACCGATGCGCACGGAGGCAGTTCCCGCGGATTCGACCGTTTCGACCTGCGACTCGTCTTTACCGGTTATCGTGGAACGTCCCGTCGAACCGGGCGTCGAATCGGGTTGTCCGGAACAAGAAGGCGATTCCGGGCCCCTTTTCGGCAAAAACGTGTTGCCGGAAAACGCGCCTGTTCACGCCCAACCGATTCATGTCAAACAGACAAGCACACCGGAAGCTGGAGACTGCTGTCGCCCGCANNTCAAACAGACAAGCACACCGGAATCGCAGGTGATCGAGAGCGCCTTGGAGAGTTGTGCTCCGGAGAGTACGGAACCGGCCAAGACGGAAAACAATGCCGTCGAAAGCAATGTAGTCGAAAACAACGCCATCGAAACCGCCGTCCCGGAGCTGTCCCCGACGTACCCGGTCTTTCATTCGTTGTCCGCCGATTGGCCGGAGCTTTGCCGGAAGTTGCATCGACAAGCGGCGGCACAGTTTCGCGGATTGAGCCAACTGCTGATTTCCGAATCGCAACATACCGGGGAAGCCGTGTCGCCTGGAGGAGATGGGGTATTTGATGCGACAGGGTCGTCCGGCGAAGTCGGGGGGCGGATCGTCGCTTTCTGCGGCTGCACAGCCGGAGCCGGGACAAGTACGTTGCTGCTCGGCACGGGACGGGAACTGGCCCGGCTCGGCAAACGGACGCTCCTGATCGACCTGAATCTCGATAATCCGGAACTGATCGAAACCTTCGATTTCGTTGCCGATCAGGGTTGGGAGGAAATGTTCACCCCTGAAGGGCTCGAACAATACGACGGCGTCCCGCCGCTTCTGCGGATGGAACCGGACGGTTTTTTTCTCATGCCGCTTGCGCGGGAAAAGCGGGAAGAGGCGATTCGTTTCCTGGACACCTACGATATCAGCGATGTGATCGCGTACTTTTTGGAATGGTTCGATCACATTCTCATCGACGGCGGCACGTTCGAAGGACACCCCCTCGTTCGTCGGATCGACTCGCTCAATCGTTTCGGGGCCGACTCGATCCTCCTGATCCAAAGCACGAAAACCGCCAGCGCCCGCGATTATTACGCCGAAATCGAAAAACTTCCGGGACCGCATCCGCGGATGCTCGGAATCGCCGAGAACCACGCTTGAATTCAAAGCAAAATTCAAGGCGGGAAACGCGAACGGTCCGTATTGTCACCGCACCCGGTTTCGCGTCACCAGGACGGACTGTGGACGTCGAGCGGCCCTTCCGGAAAAGGCGTTTCCGTCAGTTCTTTGTACATGGGACAATTGGACCGCATTGCAATCGGCAAATCGCGGTTGTTCCA
>DOMV01000162.1:6113-6271 GCA_003509805.1 Planctomycetaceae bacterium | reverse complement strand
GGTTCCTTGCAAAACAGGATCGCGTAAAGAAAGCCGCGTCGCGTCGCCTCCGCAAGCGCTCTTTCGAGCATCTGGTATCCGAGTTTTTCATGCCGCCGGGACGGGCGCACACAGACGCCCTGGATGCTTGCGACGTTGTACCGCCAATTCCACGTCGT
>DOMV01000162.1:5842-6107 GCA_003509805.1 Planctomycetaceae bacterium | reverse complement strand
TCCCGGCAAAGAACGGAAAAAATCGGCGGCGTATTGTGCCAGAGTCGGTGTCGGCAAAAAATATCCGCCCATTCCGGGAAACAGCCGCACAGCAGATCCCGGAGCATGGCATCCAAAGCGGCGTCGATTTCCCGCTCTTCGACAATCTCGATGGTCGGTAAGGTGGACAATTCTCAATGTGCCTTCGGGCAGTGGACACGGTTCAACGTTGATTCAACGTCGCATCAGCGGCAACCGCCGTGTATACCGGGAACGCGATGAAAAC
>DOMV01000162.1:5633-5762 GCA_003509805.1 Planctomycetaceae bacterium | reverse complement strand
ATTATCAGGCCGTTCGAAGTATATTATAAGGAATCCCGTTTCGATGAACAGGGGAATTGCTCTTGTTTCGGCAACGGATATCGGCTACACTTCGCCTCCCGATTCCGATTATACCGCAAACGGCCTGAA
>DOMV01000162.1:0-5560 GCA_003509805.1 Planctomycetaceae bacterium | reverse complement strand
TTTCACCGCGTTTCCAGTATATTCGGATTTTCCTGAAAACGAGGACATTGCCGTTTGAGCCGGTCGTTTGGGCGGAGTTTCAGGAAATGCTTGGTTTTCAATACTGAAAAATCATGCCATGATACGTTCAGGAACCCCTTCCCTCCCGATTTTCGCGGCCTGCGCCGTCACGGCGATGTTGATCGTATCAACCGGTTGCCAGACGGCGAGTTACAACAACACCGACGGTGTCCGGTATTACGGTCAGGCCAAGTACGATCAGGCCCTGCGTTCCTTCCAACTCGCGAGGGGCGTCGATCCGGAAGATGCCGACGCCCATTATAACATCGCGGCAACATACCATAAGCTCGGCCAACTCGCCCGTGACACGGGCCGGAAGGAAGACGCGGAGAAACAATTCACGCTTGCCGAGGAGAATTATCGGGGGGCGCTCGCCAAAAATTCGGAGCATCTGGCCGCCTATCGCGGTTTGGCGGCGATGTGGAGCGAATTGGGACATTCCCGGGAGGCATTCGAATTGCTTCAAAACTGGGCCGAACGCAACCCGGGCAGTTCCGACGCCAAGGTCGAATTGGCCCGACTTTATCAGGAATACGGCAAATACAACGAGGCGCAACAGTACCTGCAATCGGCCCTTGCCGTGGACACGACCAGCGCCCGGGCGCTCAGGGCGCTCGGCTGGTTCGGCGAACAGGCCGGTCGTACCGATGTCGCCTTGGACCAGTATCGTCGTTCCCTGAACAGTAATCCCGATCAGCAGGATTTGAGCGAATACGTCGCCCAATTGGAAAAGAACGCCCAAACCCCCATCGCCCTGCCTTACGGGTACACGCCCGGCATCCCACAGGTGGCATCAACGTCCGGGATACCAACGTCAGTGATGCCAACGTCCGGGGCACTATCGCCAAACGGTCCTTCGGCCGCGGCATTTCCCGGCGACGGCGCCCCTCAAACGGCGTCCGGGAACCAAATCGGCCCTTTCTAAAGACACGGTCGCAGAAGACACCGCCGCAGAATCCGGTTATTTCGTGTTATACCGTAAACGGCACGATCATTTTCCCGCGAACAATCCCGCGCAGAACCGCCCGCCGCTCGAACGATCCGCGTAAATACTTGCATTAACAAAAGTTAGGTCGCGTGCATGCGGCAAGCAGCCTTGACCAAATGTTCGTTTTCATCGCGTTTCCGGTATTACCAAACGGAAGAAAGCGTTCTGCGCCTCACCGGCCTGGGGGAGCCCGGCCTCCTGGACGAAGTACAGGTACACGAGTCCCGTATTGGTGTCCACCTTGCTGATGGTTCCGCAAGCGCCGCCGTGACCGAAAACGCCGCCACCCGCATCGACGCATAATCCGTAACCGTTCGGAAGATCACCGGTCTGTTTTTTCCGGATCTCCTTCACCGATTCCGGTTTGAGAATGCGGGTTCCGCGGAATTCCCCTTCGCCCTGTAACATTTGATAAAACGTGACGAGATTGTTCGGCGTCGAGAAGAGTCCGCCGGCCGCCTCGGGAAAACGGATGGACCGACGGTCCAACGGATAGGTCAAATGCACGACTTCGCAGGAAACAAGCGTTGTTTTGTCATTGTCGAGCCGATAGACCGGGGCAAGCCGATCGAGTTGGTCCCCGGAGGGCCAGAAGGTCGTGTCATCCATTCCGAGCGGCTCGAAAAGTCGTTTGTCCAAAAACGTTTCAAACGGCATTCCGGAAACCCGTTCGACCGCCGTCGCCGCGACGTTGACGCCCATGTTGGAATAAAGATACTCTTTCCCGGGCTGATTTTTCAGCGGCGTCATCTCGCAGGTCGTCAACGCTTCGGAAAGCGGCAGGATGTCGATCTTGTGCTTTTGCTGGAGCAGGGGAACCCAAGCCATTCCGCTCGTATGGCTCAGCAAATGCCGGAGCGTAACGGGCGTTTCGACGGGAACGAGAAGCGTGTGTTTTTCGTCCTGCTCGGCAATCACGTTCAGCGCGGCCAATTCGGGAAGATATTGCACGACCGGTGCGTCGAGGTCGAGCTTTCCTTCTTCGACGAGCATCATGACCGCGACGGCTGTGACGGGCTTCGTCTGCGAGGCGATCCAGAAGACGGTATCGCCGCCCATGGGTGTCCTTTTTTCAAGATCGGCGAAACCGACCGCATCCAGTTGGATCACCTCGTTTTTATCGGCGACGACCGTCACCACTCCGGCCAAATGTCCCTGGTCGACGTAAGGTTGGAGCGTTTCTTTTACCGGGTATCGCTCTTCAGCGGCAAAAGCGATCGCGGCGAAAAGAAAGCAGAAAAAAGACGGAAAGACGTTTTTCATGGGATCACTTCCGTTAAGGGAACCCCGAAACAACCCGATGACGGGCTGTAGTCCGCAACGGCGAATGCCCGCATCACGGCACGCACGGTTCCATCAAACGGGCCAACGAGGCAATTCCCGGAGACATCCTTTATACCGAAGCCGGTTGAGNNCTGTTTACTCTCCGAGCAGTGTTACTTCCGATGGGCAGGCTCCCGAATCGTCGGCTTCGGGAAATTTCAATGGTTCTCAGTAGCAAGAGTGCAACCGGGGCGGCCCCCGGAACGACCTCGAAAAAAAGTGGGCAGGGCCGGGGTTGAACCGGCGACCCTTGGATTTTCAGTCCAATGCTCTACCAACTGAGCTACCTACCCATAGACCACAGGTGCAATTATACGGAACGTGTCCCCACTGTCAACGGGAGGGGGGGAAATTGACAACCGGGAACAAACAGTCGACAATGTACCGCGCTCCGCATGGATAATTGGGCCGGGGTTCCATTTGTTCGCGGAGAGCGGTATGCCGTCGACGGCGAGTGAGTGTGGCAGGCAGACTTGGCCAAATGTTCGTTTTTACCGCGTTTCCAGTATATTTCGGAAAAACCGCGACCATGGATTTCCTTGCGCCCGTTTCCCGTCGAATCGTCGCCCCGCTTTGGGCCCTGTGGGAACGTTCGCCGTACCTGCGAACGTATCGGCACATGCTGCGGTCGCAATACGAGCCGCCGGAATCGATCGCGGAAAAACAGTTGGCGAAACTGGTTGAATCGGCCGGTCATGCGTATGCGACGACCCCGTTCTGGAAAGAGCGTTTCGACGGTGCGGGAATAAGGCCGGCGGATTTGCGTTCCCTCGACGATTTGCGGCGATTGCCGATTCTTTCCAAAACCGACATTCGTGAACAGGGGCCGCGGATGCGGAGTTCCGCGTATCCGGACGAATCGGCGTTGCATCGTTTCAAAACCTCCGGTTCGACCGGCGTTCCCCTGGAGACGTGTTGCGATGAGGCGTGCGCCCAATTCAAGCGGGCTGCGGTGCTCCGGAGCGATGAATGGTCCGGTTGGCGCCTCGGGGAACGGATCGCGTCGATCTGGGGCAATCCGCAGTTGCGGACGGACCTGCGGGGCAAAATCCGCAACGCCTTGCTGGAACGCCGTTACGTGTTTCTCGACACGCTTAAAACGGACGTGGCCGCGATGCGGCGATTTACCGAAATCCTGGAGCGAACGCCGCCGTCGTTGCTGTTCGGTCATGCCCATTCGCTTTACCTGTACGCGGATTTTCTGCGAAAAAATTCAACGGCGCCCCCGATACGCCCCAACGGGATCATTTCCACCTGCATGGTGCTGCACGATTTCGAGCGAAAATCGATTCGCGAGGTGTTCGAGTGTGAACCGACGGACCGGTACGGCTGCGAGGAAGTCGGGCTCATCGCTTCCGAATGCGAACGGCATGAGGGGTTGCATCTCAATGCCGATTGCCTTTACGTGGAGTTGATCGATTTCGAGGGCAGGCCCGTTGTCGGCGACAAACCCGGGCGCATCGTCATTACCGACCTGGTCAACAGGGCGATGCCCCTGTTTCGATATGAAATCGGCGATACGGCGGTCTGGTCGCGACGGACCTGTTCGTGCGGCCGGACGTTGCCGATGTTCGCGCGAATCGAAGGACGGATCGCCGATTATGTCATCACGAAATCGGGCGATTACATCAGCGGAATCTCCCTGACGGAGAATTTCGCCTGCATGGTTTCCGGGATCGCCCAGCTCCAGATCGTCCAGGAATCGCTTGATCGCTTCACGTTCAACATCGTCAAGGGGCCGGACTTCGGCGAAGAATCACTCCGGCGGATCGCCGCGCTCGTCGCGGACCGGTTCGGATCGGACGTCGGGTTCGAATGCCGTTACACGGACCGGATTCCCCAGGAACCGTCCGGGAAATACCGGTTCTGCATTTCCAACGTACCGCGATGAAACGTATCGCGATGGCCGGTCGCGGCCCCGACCGGGCGGCCGGTTACAGGGTTACAGCATTCCGGCTCTCCACGTCTTGACTTCGTCGAGAACGCGACGCATCGCCTGGACGCTGTCGGCGTCGATCGCTTGGAAATGCTTTTGATATTGATCGTTTCGGGGGGCGGAAACGTAACAGGAAAAGCGGTAAAGCTCGCCGTGATTGCCCCAGGTTTGGAGGCGGAAAAATTGGGCGCCCAACCGCTTGAACTCCATTCCGAGCCGGGCCTGCTGCCGTTGCAACTCGGTTTCTTCCGTCAAGGGCGCCGGATTTGCCGCGAAATAAGGATCGGCCACCGGGACCGAGGGAACGGCTCCGGCAAAGGACGCCTGGCTGATCGGGGATTGATGGAAAGCGGTTGACGACGAAGACGGGGAAACCACGGAGACATCCGGCAAAGGCAGCGATGTGGTCGCCGGAACGAGTGCGGAAAAGTCGTTCAGTAAATCGGGCGAATACGGATCGATGGACTGCGGATCAGGGGAATACGGGTCGGGGGAATACGGGTCGGAAGGATGATGTCCTGTCGGCTCCGCGCGGTAAACCGTCGGCGGCTCGTTTTTCGAGGCAAAAGCCGTCATCGCCTTGTCATACCAGCTTTGGAACTCGATCTCCGGAAGTCCATTCCAAAAGATCGCGAGAAATGGGATACCGACCACACAGGCGAGAATGACCGATATCCGAAAAAAGGTGAACATCGAGGATTCGGCGGATCGTGAAGACAAGTCAACCTCCGGCATGCAAAACCATTTATGGACCTGCGGATAAATTTTGATTGGCTGATCCGGTTGTTCCGTCGCGCCGTATGCTTGAAATACCGCGCAACTTTCTTGGACTTGCCGCGCTTCGTCGCGGGCGCCGCTACGTTCAAGATTTTCCTTCAGGTCGGTTGGACCGAAGCCGGCCAAGTGTCGGTCGACACCGTCCGCCTGGTCCGCCCGTTTACCTGCGGACCGGTCGTTTGCGAACGATGTCGTTTTTCGGGGACGGGCTACCCGTACGTCGGCTTCGGGAGATTTTTTTCGCTTTCAGGATACGTTCCGAACTCAACCCGATCCGGCATGGCGCCGTCACCCGGGAAACGCGAATCAGGCAAACCGAAAGCGGTCAAACGGGGGAGAACTCTACCAAAACGTTCCGGAAAAGGCAATGGCAATTTTCAACGGCAATTTTCAACGGCAATTTTCGGCAATTCTCTCCTTTTTGATCCATGTAAACCGGGCTGTGAACCGGGCTCGCAACGGCGTTGAAGCGACCG
>DOMV01000352.1:859-6176 GCA_003509805.1 Planctomycetaceae bacterium | reverse complement strand
GTATGCCGCAGGCCGTGGAAGTCGGCATACTTACCGTGCGAATCGACGTATTTGAGGAAGTCGCTCGACTCCCGCGCCGCCCGTTCCGCGTCGGAGTTCGCCTCGTTGATCCAGACTTCGCGGGCCGAGGCGAGGTCGCGTTCGACCATGACCGAGGTTTTTCGTTCAAAAGGACAGGTCTTGTCGGAGACCGGAAACAGGATTTCATCCGGGCCGGGATTCTTCTCGTCGACCCATGCGTTGAACTCGGCAACGACGTCGGGATGCAGGAACTGCGTGTCCTCGCGTTTTCGTTTCGAATAACTTGCCCGGATCGTCAGCATCGGAAATTCGCCGTCGAGCTTGAAATGCCGGAGCGTCACGCTGCCCAGTTCGCCTTTGCGGAAGCCGGTCCAGGCCGCGAGAATGTAGAACATGCGTCGATCCTTGCCAACCAAGCCTTCAATGCTTCCGCTTTCCTCGGCGGCTTTGAGCATGTACTCGAACTCCTGCGGTTCCAGCGACCGCCGCGCATGCCTGGGGTCGGTGTCCGCGTTATAAAGCGAAAGGGCCATGAGCGGATGACGGGCCAGGCGGTCGCTCTTGACGAGCCAGTTACAAAAAGACTTTATCGCACGAATATAATGGTTGCAGGTGCCGAGCGAGATGTTTTTCTTCTTCCGTTCGCCGGTCAAAAACTTCTCGACCGACGCGACGTCGATCTGGCCGATGGTTCGCGGCCTCATCCTTTCGAGGTAGAGATCGATCTGCCGAATCGTCTGTGAAACATGCTCCGTCGTGTTGTTCTTCGAAATGAGATGCTGCTCGAATTCGTCGAGATGGACCCGTACCGGAATCTTGACGGCCTCGGCGAAGGGATCGGTCGTCACGCCCCGGTCGGTTTTCTGTAACAGATCGGCGAGCATCTTTTGGGCGACCTTCTTGTCGGCGGCGAGGGCGACCCGGCGCTGAATGCCGTCGGCGTCGATGTACCGGGCATACCATTTTTTCGAGAGCGTCTTGATTTTTTCGCCGGTCTGTTTGTCTGCAACGATAATTGTCTTCTTGTAGAGGTTGGCCATGCCGGACTCCTTGTTTTTCAGAGTGAAACGTGTTTTTGAAGACGACGACCGCCTTCTTCAACAATAAACGTTACTCCTTTTTTCCGCCGTGGGAATCCGTGGACCGGGATTTTTTTCGTGAAAGCGCATTCCAATGTTCGCGGCGCGGACAGCCCGCCTCGACCCACCGGACCAGTTCGTCGCGGTTCCAGAACAGGGCCTTGCCGATGCGGACCGGGGCCGGATTTTTCCCGAGCGCGTTCCAGGTTCGCCACAGCCGGAGCGTGACGCCGCAGAACGACGCGGCATCGACGGTTTTGAGCAAAAGCGGATTCATGGGGATACTCCTGACAAATAAACGTACACTCAGGCCGGATTCAGGCCGAAACACGGTGCGATGCGGTGTTCCGGGGTTGAAGCCGCCGGAGCGCAAAGCACGTCCCACGCGACAAAACAGAGCCCTTGCCGGGCCAAACAAGGAAAAGCCCCACCGAACGGCAGGGCGCAAAGAAAGACGGGCGGCGCCTACTTCGAGGATTGCTGCCCGGCGAGATAGGCCAGTTCGAGGGCTTCCTTGACGGACCAGACGGCGACTTCGTGAAAATCGAGCCGATCGGATTTACGGATTTCGAGCGTTTCGAGGCCCAGGACTTTCGTGCCGAGAAACTCGACGATTTCGTCCCGCATTTTCAGGCTTCCGTCGGTCGCTTTTTTCTCGTAACTGGAGACATGTCGTTCCTCGGCGTTTTGCGACTCCGTCGCGGCATCGTTATCGTTCGGTAATTCGTCGGCGGTGAGCCAGCGAACGCCGGTTGCCCGGCAGTTTTCGTTGCACTGAAGCATCATGTAGTCCCGCTTGTTGGCGATGCCCATGATGAACGGCAGATTCCAACGGCCGAACCGCTGGGCCTCCTCCGCCGTCAGCACGAAGGCGCGTCCGAAAATTTCCAGCGCGAGTTTGAATCCGTACTTGCCGATGACGGCCTCGGCAGCCTGCCGAAGATTCGCGTACTCGACAGCCTCGAACTGTACGAGCGTCGCGGAATTCTCGGCGGATGGAACGTGTAACGAAAAAGTGGAAGTGGTCATGGTTAAAATTTCCTTTCGGCTTGGTTGGAGTAACGGATAAGCGCCGTTCAATCACCGGGCGGCGAACAGTCCGGGACCGGCCCAAACGAAACGGGACGCCTCGCCTTTGTGCTTGATTTCCTTGCGGATGCCGCCGTTGATCGTGTTGAAGGGCGTCCTGCCGTCGATGTTACAATAATTTTTGGCGAGGGCCGTTTCCAAAATTTCGCGGACGCCCAAGGGTTTCCCCGCTTCCTTCAAAACCCGGTGTGCCGCCGAGAGCGCCGACATTCGGCCTTTCGGTTTCGGCCCGAGATGCTTCGGCTGTTCGTCGTCGGCCTCAAGGACAAGGACGCCGTTCCTGACATGATGCTTCCGGGTGAAAGTCGGATCGTCGAGATCGCGCATCGTGCTTGTCGCCCGGCGACCTTTCGGAATGATCGCGACGACCTTGGATTTGATGACCTCTTTGAGCGACGGCTTTTTTTCGGACGTTTTTTCCGCCTTGGCTTCCTTGCCCGGCGTGACGTCCCCGACGAAGCGGTCGGCGTCGGCAATGTTCATCTTCTTGCCCTTGGTCGTTTCGCAAATCCAGCAGCCGGTTTTGTTGTTGACCGACTTGACCTTGACGACGGTGACGTTGCGACCGGCCTTGACTTCGTACAGATTCCCGATGATGATTGAGTCGGCTTTCATGGTTTCGTTCTCCTTTGGTTTGGATGTGGTGAAAGGTCTTGTTTTACAGGGTATTTCTGATTTTCGACGGGTTCCCTCGACCCATCGGATTGCAATTTACTCCTTCATTCCGTGAAAGCCATCGGGGTGTACGAAAAAAATCCAAAATAATTTGAAAAAGAATTTCCATCCCTACCGCCGTTGTCAGGAATCAGCATTTCACCTTCGCGGAAACGCCGGTTCGCAAGTCGCCGCCGACTGGTTCTGAGGACGCCGCCGCATGATCCCGGCCTGAAGGTCGAGGATGACATAACGTAACAGGCGGACCGCGACGGGAATAATGTCCTGCTCGTAAAAGTCGCGCGGCCGCTTGCCGTCGATGGCGACGACTTCCTGCTCGCAGATGTCGCCGGTGTCGAGCCCGGAGTCGGCCCAAAACCAGGTCGCCCCGGTGAACTTTTCCTCAAGATGGTAGGCCCAGCGAATCGCATCCCGGCCACGATGACGCGGCAAAAGCGACGGATGAAAGATCAGTGTGCCCAATTTCAGTTTCGCCAATTCTTCGTCGGATATTTTTCGTTGCAAAAGCGGAGCAACGGCCACGTCCGCGTCGCCCAGCGTCCAAACGATTTCGCAACCGAGTTCTTTTAATTCCGCTACACAGCGAACCACGACCAGAGCGATTTTTGCCCTGACATATTCGTGCACAAATATTTTCATTGCCCGATTTCTCCGACATACTTGAACGCACTAATTGCACGAAAATGACCGCCGAAGCCGCGTTTGACTTTCGTGCCCGATTTGATCATGGCTGCAATGCTTCGAGCCTTATTGTCACCATAAAGACTGCGCCGCGTATTGACCCAGCAACTCCGCCGCCGCAAAGCCGCGCAAAGCTGCGGATGCGACGTGTGGAAAAACGTCGGCAACTTCCTGTTACACCATCCGTTGCCGTCGAGATGATACCGGCAGACCCATTCGAGTAAACGTACACCGACCCCCGCCCCTTGCCATTCCGGCATGACGACCAATCTTGTTGCGCGATAGGCCCCGGCGGTGAAAAGCGGGGCGACGGCTAAGTGAAACGATAATTCGCCGTTTGCCGTGCCGACGAAATATTCGGCGGCGGGCGGCATGGGCAGGTCTAAATAGTAATGCGACTTAAAGTAACGCCAATAACCCTGGTCGACCTTGAAAATGTCGACATCAATAGTCGGTCGTCGCCAAAGCCGCCCCCTTGCGAACTTGCCGGTTCGCAAGTCCAGCACCCAATCCGGCTGAACCCAATCGAGAATGTCGTAGTGTGGCGTGAGCAAGACGGCCTTTCCGCGCGGGTTGGAACGCCGCCACGCTTTTTGAAACGCCTGCGAACCGATTTGAGCGATCCGCCGGTCGATAACGGACGTAAATTCATCGATCACGACTTTGGCAAGCTTTTCGCAAATCAGACGGGCCAATCCCGCACGAAATTGCTCGCCGTTGGAAAGCACTCGAAACGGGCGCAACCACGCCGGGACGTCGCCAAGCCCCACGCTGGCCAGTGCGCCGGTCACTTCGTTGAAGGAGCCGGTCGGACTGATGGCATCGATAATCGGCTTGTTGACAGGCCAGCCGTTACGGTAATCGTGAATTTTCGTTGCACGTCCGAAAATTCTCTTGCCGATGGAGGTCTTGCCGCTCCCGGACGGCCCGACGACGACACCAATGCCCCAATCACCGCTCAAATCGAGATTGACGTCAAGATTAAAATTACAACCGCTTTCGGCATTGAAAAGGCTTTTCACACGGGCGGCCCGGTAGGAATCAAAGTCCGAGCAATGATTTCGCACGGTAATTGTTTTCAGGTGGTCACGACTTTGCACTTGTGCCCCTCCTTTCTTAACAGGTTGTATATTTTCTCTTGATGTTTTTCCGTTTCGCAAAGTATGATCACGCCGTACTGCGGCACGTAAGGCTTTGCGGGCGGCCGTGTTTGACCGCCCGGTTTCTTGCTTGATGACATTGTTTTCCTTTCTCTGATTAAGTTACACTAACTTCAAACGTCAATCCTTCGACTTCCCCTTCGTCCCTCGGATAAAATCGTAACACGACATGGTACGTTCCAGGCGAATCGAAAAACGGCTCGCGGCGATCCGGGATGCGCCACAAAAACGTGAACGGCTTCGCGTCCGTCGAATAGTCGAGGCCTTCCTGTAGCGTGTCGTAAAGCTGATATTCCGTTTCGGAAAGCTCGGTTTCCGAAACGTCAATCGGCACCTCGATCACGCCCGTGCCGACGAGCGCCCGGCTGACGCGAAAACGGCGGAACGCGACCTTGCCGATATTGTTGCGAGTGAGCATTTCCTCGTCCGAAAGTTCGTCGACGATGCGGCCGCTGAAAATGTTCGTGGTATTCGTTTCAGAATGGACTTTGATGCGCCGGGTCATGTCAGTTCTCCTTGACCGCTTTGTTTCTGTATCGAAAACAAATTTCCATGCCAGACGGGCAGCGTGAATTTCGCCGCCGCCTCCTTCGGCCAGTAGACGATAATTTG
>DOMV01000352.1:0-830 GCA_003509805.1 Planctomycetaceae bacterium | reverse complement strand
CTTGATTTCGCCGCTCGAAACCAAGGTGTGCGTGTAAATTTCCGCATCGTTACGCAAACTCGCCCCGGCCCCGATGGCAATATCCGCCGTCAACCGGCCTTTGCGTATCGTTAATTCGCCGTGGTGTAACGTAAGCATAAGGTGTAAAGTGCGGAAAAAAAGAGTGCTTCGCTTGCAATTGTCAGCCGTTAAGGCCTGATCCCCGCTCTCGCATTAAACGAAACAGGTTTTTTGTTGCTGTAAATCATCTTGGACGGATCATCCATGTCAAACGCCTTGATTTCCACGTCCGCCGTATATTTGTAACAGCCCGAACTGCTGTCGTCGCACGAAACGGGAATAAACTGCGTGTCCTCGACCGGGATCAGTATTTCCGTTTCGGGATTGTCCGTTGAGTCCCAATCCGTGATACGCCGTTCATCCGTAACAGGAATGGTCAGCCGCACGTCCAGGATCACATCCCCGACATTGTAAACAGGCGGCGGCGTACTGCCATCGACATATTCGATGGCCCTTGAAGTCACCGTCACCTTGATTTCCAGCAGACATCGAGCCGCCATCGCGGAAAAACGGAGCGTGTTAAAACTAACGTGGTACGGAATCGATACATCCGCCCAGGCCGAAAACTTGCCGATGCTCCGCCCCTCCATGCCGAGCATGGAATTAACGTAACTTATCGTCGCGTATTCCTCATGCGAGTGCGACGACGGCGGAAAGGCCGTCGGCTTTTCCGTAACGTCTTCCCATGACACCTCACCGGGCACGGACGTCCCCGGTTCAAAGTCGTCCAATTTACCGTCGACATAACTTTTCGTTGCATAATCCGAAAG
>DOMV01000492.1:3285-5496 GCA_003509805.1 Planctomycetaceae bacterium | reverse complement strand
CAGGCGGTTCAACCGGAAAACGGGGCCGGCTTCGGTATAAAACGCGCCCCGTCAATTTTTCCGGGAACCGGCCAACGATGTCAACCACTGAGTCGCGGCTTGAAGCAGACCGTCCAACACCGGTTTTTCCGGCATGGTGAACGAAATGCGCGATTTTCCTTCGCTGTCCGTTTCGACCCGGACATTTTCCGCAACTGTTTTCTGAATGGTCGGCAACACCTGCGGCAACATCTCTCGCGCCGCCGAAACCATTGGTGAAATGGTGGGAACGTTCAGCGAATCCTGCCTTGCCGAGTCGGTTTGAACGGCAAGGGTTCCGACGAACTTAAAGATCGATTCGACGATCTCGCTTCCCGCCTGGACGATCCGTTCCTGATTTTCATTGCGAGGACGGATTGTCTCTGCGATCTCTTGCATCGACTCCCGTTCCGAATGATCGACAGGTGCGGCGGGCTTCGCGCCCAGCAACACCTCCAGACGCCGCTTCAATTCTTCGACGCCGGACTGCATCACGACCTCGCTCACGTCGCTGCCGATATCGAGCGCCGCCAGCGCCAAATCATGCTTCGCCGAAAGCGTTGCGAGCATTTGTTCCTCAATCGTCCCTTCCGTAACGAGAAGAAAAACCTGAACATGCCGTTTTTGGCCCATACGGTGGGCGCGGCCGATCCGTTGTTCGAGAATCGCCGGATTCCACGGCAAGTCGACGTTCACGACCGTGTTCGCGGCCTGTAAATTCAGGCCCACCGAACCGGCGTTCGTCGTGATGAAAACACGGCAATCGGGATCGTCCATGAATCGCCGGACAAGCATTTGCCGTTTTTTCTGCGGAACCTTGCCGTCGAGCCGGACAAAGCCCGCCGTGTTTTTGTGCAAAATCGGTTCGATCATATCGAGCATCGTCGTCCATTCGGAAAACAGCACGATTTTACGATCCGGTTCGGCGAGCAGTTCACCGAGCAGTTCTTCGAGCCGTTCCAGTTTGCTCGAAAACGCCGGTTCTTCCTTGTTGACGAGGAATGTGCTGTCGGCGGACATGCGGGCGGCAAGCAGGGCTTTTTGTAATCGCAACAAGTCGATCTCGGAAAGGTACGATTTCCCGACGATGCTTGAGACGATCCGCATTTGCCCGTCGTGAATCTCCAGTTGCTCGCCGGTCGGGGCGATCCGAACGATTTCCGTCGTCCGTTCGGGCAACTCAAGGCTCACCGATTCCTTGGTCCGGCGCAGCAGGATCGGCCCCAGTTGTTCGCGGAGTTCGTCGAGATTTTTGTAACCGGCGATGCGACCCGAATCCTCGACGATCCGGTGTCGGTGAAAAAAGCGATAGGCCGGGAGCAGATGCCGGTCGTCGATGAACTGGACGACGGAATAGAGTTCGTCGATCCGGTTTTCCATCGGCGTCCCGCTGAGCACAAGGGCGTAGGGCGATTTCAGGGCCTTGACCGCCTTGCTGGTTTTCGCTTCCCAATTTTTGATACGCTGTCCTTCGTCGAGAATAATCAGGTCCCACTTCGTCCGTTCGATCGGCAGGATGTCGCGCATCACCTGTTCGTAATTGCAGATCGTGAAAAACGTACCGTTTTCGTACTTTTCGCAGCGTTCGTTCGCGTTCCCGAGAACGACTTGAGCGTCACGGTGCGGTGCGAAGCGGGTGATTTCGGCCTTCCACTGCGATTTGACCGAAGCCGGACAAACGATCAGGACTTTCTTGATCTCCACGTACCTTGCCAGCATTTCCGCGACGCCGATGCCTTGAATCGTCTTGCCGAGTCCCATGTCGTCGGCCAGAATCGCGCGACCGGCGCCGACGGCGAACGCGATGCCGTCGAGTTGGTACGGGAGCAGATCGACGCCGAGCAACGATTTGCGCAACGGATGTTTTTTGGGATTCGTCCGGATTTCCGCGACCAGCGCGGCGATCCGATCCCTATGGAGCCGGTCGCGAATCCATTCTTCGGCATCAGGATAAATCGTCACGGATTGACCGGCCGCCTCCAATTTTTTGACGGTTTTGAGCAGGGCGTGAACGTCGTTGATCGGCCTGTCGAGAAATTTCTTCGCGATTCTCATCACGGCCTTGCAGTCGTCGCAGTCGCATTCGTCGGTCTTGTCGGGGAGCGCGAGATGCAATGTCCGCTCCTCTTCGTAGCGAAGATAAACGATTGCCTCACGGTTATTGTACGGTTTGTTGATTTCCTTGTCGTCGAA
>DOMV01000492.1:0-3278 GCA_003509805.1 Planctomycetaceae bacterium | reverse complement strand
CGATTCGTTTTGAAATCGGGGCAGGAACAATAGGAATCGCCCGGCTCCGTGCCTCGCAACGCGACGCGGTGGGTTTTACCGGAAATCTCGCTGGCGACGAGATAATCGGTCCACGGAGTCGTCTTATCGTTCGCCTTGATCCGGTATTTCTCGACTCGGGAACGCTCGGCCCGTTCGTGCAAGGCGCGCTCGTGGAGCCGTTTCGGTGTCAACAATTCCGGCGGCGTTTCGAGATCGGGAACCTCGGCCAATCCGATAAGCGATTTCTCTTCGAGGAGAAATGTGAGCGTCGCAGCAGTGTGTTCGCAGAACCGGTTTGGATTGCCGTGTGGATTACAGTGCGAACAAGAGACGCCGAGTTTGTGCTTCGTACCGGGAGCAAGCGTCACGGTAACGGTCGCCGGTTCGATCCACGGTTCGTGAATGGAGAGCCGGAACAGGTCTTCGCCGAGATAAACGTCGTTCGCCACGTCGAGCGAATCAAGCGGAAACGAACGCCGCAATAATCGCGACCCGTCGGAGCCGAGAATGTCGCAAGCCTGCTTGTAGGTCAGGTGCGACAACCGGTCGTACAACGTGAGCCGCTCGGGATGTTTCGCCGTCCGCTTCGTCGCCGCCCCCGTTGATACTTTCCGGGTCGGTCGCTCCTCTTTTGCCGGGCGGGTGGTATTCTTTTTCGACTTTGTAGTCGGTTTTGTCGTTTTGGAGGATTTGACGGTAGCCGAACTTCGCATGGATCGATTGTGGGTTGGTATGAAATGGGGGAGAAACAACGAAGCGATTTTATCAGAAGTCGTTTGAAACAACCAGTTCCGGCGGACGAAAAACGCGGGTGATGCGCTATTTTCTTGTGAACCGCCGATCTTGTATCCCATCGCCGGATAGCCGCGAACGCGTTTTTCCCACATCCGGTTGAGCGGCGGCGCCCGGCGCACAGGAATAGGCCGGTATTACACAAATCGGCGTTTCGTTGACCGTCGTTCGGTAAACGGGAAGATCGATTGTTTCCGTATGAAGCGTGCAACTGGGTACCAGGCGTCCATCCCGACGCATTTGTTCGATGGCTTCGCGGAAAAAGCAGATCACGCCGCGCTCGGGCAGACCGGCGGGCGGGATAATCATCGTCGGTTCGATCACCGCTTCCGATGCAGGATCGAATTCCAAGATGGGGTATTCTTTTTCAAGAGGCATGGTCATTGTATTTGTTTTAAGGATGACTGTCGGCAAGGCGGATGATTCCGTCAAAATCGTTCGCTACACTCCTGTCCGACATGGCCGACCTTGTTGACGAAAGGGCCAATCTGCCGGCGTTGCAGGAAATGATCGTCGCCGGGTTGGAGCAAGTCGGCAAGTGCGGTGTAGGTGTCGATCTTCGGAGCGAGCCGGGAAGCAATGGTGTTCCGTTTTCACTCAACCTTTCGTTGCATCCGTCGCCGGCTGTTTCCAGTGGGCGTAAGTGGAAACGAGAAAATCGCTTGCCAGCAGAATGCCGAGCGACACGGCGGCAATCGCGATCGTACTGAATTTCGGTAACGGGACGCAAAAACCGACTGCGACCAGCCAGCCGATGATGACCCAGTGGACCATGTAAATGCCGTTCACGTTTCGACTCCAACGTTTGATCGTGTCCGGCAAAAATCCTTCCGGAATGCAAAAAGAAAGGAAATACAGCAGGCTGAGCCAAGGCAGGATGAAGGAAACACCCCAAAGAACGCGGTAAAAATCCTGGGCATAATAAACGTCGTCATCCCGCATTCCCAGCGGAACCTGGTATTTCAGCGCGGTCACGGTGAACAGGATGAACAAAAGCGAACCCGCCGCCAACAGGAAAGCGTAAAACGAATTTTTATTTCGACATTTCCGAAGCAGTCCACCGAAAAGATAACCGGCGATCGGGAATGGAATCCAGGAGAAAAACGGGAATGCGCTGTTGCGATCGACCCGGAAGAACAGACCGATAAACTCGTTCATCACCGTGCTTTTCGTCGTATGCGGCACGATCAGCAACTCGACCAAGGCGAGGGCCAGTCCGACGACGAACAGCGACGCCTTGTTGAGCTTGAAATAGCGTACAATGGCGAAAAACAGGAA
This sequence comes from Planctomycetaceae bacterium, assembly GCA_003509805.1. Lineage (GTDB taxonomy): Bacteria > Planctomycetota > Planctomycetia > Pirellulales > Thermoguttaceae > UBA8133. The sequence continues at coordinate 1,187 of DOMV01000492.1, read as the reverse complement.
GGTCAGCCCGGCGAAATGCAAAATATCGACGGCGAAAAGCATGCTCAGCCATTTCATTCGCAGCGATTCGCCTTGAAAAAACGGCGCATCGGCGTCGATCCACGGCGAAAGAACCGTCAGCGGCAAGGTTCCCCGGAGAAAGTTGAGCAGATACGCCAAAAAGAGCAGCCGGAGTCCCCGGCGAAAAAGCGACGCAAACTGCGAATGGCGGGAATACACCATGCCGACGCCCATGCAAAACATGAACACCGGAGCCGCCGGGACGCCGCCGAAGAACCCGACGATCAGGCCATAAGCCGACTCTGTGTCGACGCCGTTCGGAATGAACAGGAGTACATGCACGAACACCATCGCAAGGATCGCCAGGCTCTTGGCGATGTCCATTTCGATTTGCCGTCCGGTATTGGTCGGAAGGTCGGAGAACAGTGCCGTTTCCGTTGCATCAAACATTGTTGAAGGGTGTGGAAGAAACAGTTTGGCGGATTACCTGCGTTTTCTCGATATCGCTTATGGAAGTGTACGAGAACTCGAATACCAGATTTCACTGGCGACTCGGTTGGGATTCATCAAACCGGCCAATGCCAAAGAAATGGAAACACAATCCATCGAAACGGCCAAAGTATTGAACGGTCTGATTCAGGCACTAAGACGCGAAGCCTGAACTCCGTCCTCCCGCCTCCGACCTACTCCCACATCCCGCGCATAAAATCGTGCCTAAATTACAGTGTTTGCGAGCAGTTGCATCAGGTAGCCGAAGCTCCAGGCAGCCTTCCGACAGCGACGCCCAGTCCCGCCACGATTCCGTCAACAGCCTTCAGTATATCGAGAAAAAAACGCCTTGTCAAAAAAAGTTTTCTTCCCTACATCGGTTTTTGAGAAAAGCGGAAAGGGGCGTCCATCGTTTTCACCATTTTCGCGTCGATGGATGCGATTCGAGGAAATAGACAGGCCGAAATTGTTTCAAAATGCTTCCAAGGAAGACGGCACTGTCGAACGGGGGGGTACGAACGAGGCGGTCGGACGGGTGCGATATTGCATTCGATCCTGGCGAGTGCCAAGCGGAACAGCCTGAACGAGTATTCGTATCTGTGCAAGGTCCGGTCAACCACATCGTCCGTAACGTCTTGTCGCGGCTCGACTTCGCGGGCCGTCGTTCGGCCTTTGCGGAGCGGCTGGACGTATTTCAA
>DOMV01000289.1 GCA_003509805.1 Planctomycetaceae bacterium | reverse complement strand
AGGCTGTTTGCAAAAATTTAGATCGAATAAGTCCACATAATTTCTCACTTCGTCATCTGTTAGCATTTATATTTGTATTATTTTTCGCATATCTATCATTGACAGATCAGGTAAATGGTGATGTTTTCTCCTCTCATCTGAACTGTTCAATCTGTGAAGATAACTGGTATCCACATCCTTTTGGCCGTGATAGGTTTGATGAAGCAACGCCTCAAGTCCCATCTACCACCCTTCGTAAGGCGGAATGGAAAGGCGGTCGCGTATCGTGGCCGTCATTTTTTTTCGTGCTTTTTTTTCTGCCGCTCCAAGAGATTCGCGAGGGTGTCGATCTTTTCCTCTTTCGACAGCGAGTCGCCCTTGAGTTTTCCGATATCGAGCCGATGCCGGTGGTCATCGCGGCGACGGTCGAAACTCGCGATAATTTCCTTGACGAGCCGTTCCTTCGTTTCTTCGGTATACGGCTGTTCGATCGCCTCGTGCTCCAGCGTGTTGCCCTCCGCATCGACCGTCGGCGCAGGCGGTACCATGCGTTTGGCCCGGCCGGATTCATCGAGATCGACCAGGAAATTTTTCATCCGGACATCGTCGAAAGACGTGAGCAGGTTTTCAAAGGTCGGCAATTTCTCGCGGTCGAACATTTCATTGGACTTTCGGGAAATCGCCCGCGTGATCGGGGAACGAAACCAATCGGTGTCGATGTGCTCCCAAAACGCGTAATGCGTTGTCGGATCGGCCAACCACAGTTCGATCAATTCACGCTCCAAGCCGTCGGGCCATTGCCGCGGATCATTCCAGACCGACTCGTCGATGCCATGTCGGGAATCCGGGACGGAACCGCGTTCCACGACCGGTTCGGCTCCAAAGGTATCGCCTTCAAAGGATCGAGTATGTGTGCGGGACTGCGTTCGGGACTGTTCGTTTGATCGAATCTGCTTGAGACGCCGCCGAACCTGTCCCTCATCGATTCCAAACCGTTGCGAGAGACGCTGGATCGTCTTTTCCAGGCGGAGGATGCGTTGTTCGTCGATTTGGCCGAGCATGGCCGGGGCTTTCGCGATCACGGCCAGGAGCCGGTCGAGTGCCGCGGTACCGCCGACGATATCGTTGTTCAAATCGATTCCCCGGGTCCCGGCGACGAACGCGTGTTCCAGCGCATCGAGCGATTCGTGCTCCAGCAGGAGGGTAAACCCCTCCGCCCCCTGGGATTCGAGATACTCGGCCGGGTCTTCCCCGCCGGGAAGCGTCAGCACCGACATGTCGGCGCCCTGCGCGACGAACAGTTCGAGCACTTCATTGGCCCTTTTCCGCCCGGCTTCGTCCCCGTCGAGAATCAGGTATATTTTATCCGAAAATCGTTTCAAAATACGGACATGCTCCGCACCGAGCGCCGTTCCCAGGACGGCGACCGCGTCGGAAAACCCGTATTGGTGGGCGATGATGCAATCGGTATACCCTTCCATGACCAGGGCCCGTCGGGTCTTGCTCATCGTCAGCCGGGCGATGTCAAGGCCGTAAAGCAGACGGTGCTTTGAAAAAAGCGGCGTTTCGGGAGAATTGATGTATTTCGCCCGGCTCGCAAACGGCGCATTCGGCAAAACACGACCGCCAAAAGCGACCGTTCGATCCTGCGTGTCCCGAATGGGAAACAGGACCCGGCCCCGAAAACGGTCATACGGCTGGTTGGATCGTCGGGAACGGTCTTCTCCCCCTTCCTCTTCCTGCCGGCGGGTCAGGACGCCAAGCACTTCGAGAATGCCGATCCGTTTCGGATCTCCTTTCAACTGATTGATCCACCAATCGCGTTCCAGCGGGGCATAGCCGATCTGAAATTGCTTGATACTTGCCCGGGTGATGCCGCGGTCTTCCAGATACTTTCGCGCCGGTAAGGCTTCCTCCAGGTTCAGCAACGCGTGGTGGTAACGGTCACAAGCCCATTGCATGGCCTGATAAAGCGTTTTCTTGCTGACATAAGCCGGATCGTCGTTTATTCCGGAACGACCATCCTCGACATTCTCGTTTTGACCGCTTTTTTCATTTTGCCTGTCCTTTTTTAGAAAGCCGTCAAGACGGACGCCATCTCTCTTGTCAGGCAGGCGAATTCCGGCCTTTTCCGCCAAAATGTCAAGCGCCTCGCGGAAATCGACCTTCTCGACCTGCATGATAAAGGAAAAGATGTCCCCGCCGACATTGCAGACCCAGCATTTATAGGATTGACGCTGCGGATTGACCTGGAGCGAAGGACGCGAATCATCATGCCAAGGACAGCGTCCGACGTAATTCGCGCCTTGGCGACGCAACGGCACGTAGCGGGAAACTAACTCGACGATGTCGATTGCTTCCCGGATCTGCTCTTTAACCGAATCGTAAGAAGAAAAAGACACTCGCTTGCAGCCTTGTAGACGGTAAACGGCATGATAACTCCGCCGCGCACAATCGCCTGCCGCTCGAACGAAACGGGCAACCCGATATTTACAAGTACGTTGCGGCGAGTGATCGCAACAAGAAGTTTTTCACCAAACAACCAATTTCACCGCGATTTCCGTATACCCACCCGGCTTCGGTAGAAAAAGTGCCCCGGGCTGGACTCGCACCTTCGACCCACGGATTAAGAGTCCACACAAATCGGGGCGTTTTGCAACCTGCCTGAAATCTGAAAACTATTGAAAAATAATAACTTACAACGATGCAACAGGCGTGCATCCACTGGGACGATTGTAGCCGAAACGGGCCTGGATGTCAACATAAACCCTTATTTTTCGAGAGAAAAAAGACCAAACCACAAAAAACCACAAATGAAAAATAAGGACTTACGGCGATTCGTGCGCACGTCCCAAAGGCCCGGTCGGAGCAACCCCGCCGGGCTTTTTCTGTGGTCATTGTGGGGCTATTCGTTGTCGAGCCGCTCATCATCAAAGAAAGTGAAAGAAAGCCCGCAACGGTGCGCATTCCGTCGCGGGACAAAGTTGACCACCTGCCAACACTTTCATCCGGCGTTGTCGCACAATTAAAAT
>DOMV01000208.1 GCA_003509805.1 Planctomycetaceae bacterium | reverse complement strand
AGCGTCCGCATCGTCCGGTCGAGGGTCAAATAGCCGAGTCCCACATCCGCGAGAAAGGCCAGTCGGGAAATCGCCTGTTCGAGGGCGGTTCGTGAAACGCTTTTCTGCCAATCGCTCAACTCCAGGTTGCGCAGGAAATCGAGCAAGTCCTCCACCTTCATGGAGGAAAGGTCGGCGATGTTTTTTCCGTCGATCCGTACGGCAAGACTTTCGGGCCTCAAGCGGCTCCCGTGACAATCGGGGCACGGGCGATAACTGCGCCACCGGCTCAGGAAGACGCGGATGTGCATCTTGTATTTCTGCTTTTGCAACTTTTCGAAAAACGCGATCAATCCGGGCCACGCGGGCGGTATTTCATACGGTGTTGCATGCGGTGTTGCATACGGTGTTGCGCGGGAATCGACCGGTTCGTCCGCCCTGTTTTTTTCATGGTTAATTTCCTTGCTTGTTTCCCGGCCCTTTCCGCGGGGGTCCCGTTTTTTCGTCGCGACCGCGTTTTCATTGCCGTAAAGCAGGAGCGTACGTTGATCGGCGGTCAATTTCGAAAAAGGAACGTCGATCGGGATACCCAGACCGGGGGCGATTCGCAGCAGCTCGTCGAGCTTTTGACGATACGACGGTGAATTCCACGGCGCGATTGCGCCTTCTTTGAGCGAACGTCCCTTGTGGGGGATGATCAGGTCGAGATCGAACATGACGAGATTGCCGAACCCCTCGCAGGTCGGACAGGCTCCGAGCGGACTGTTGAAGCTGAACAGGCGCGGTTCGAGCGCGGGATATTCGATCCCGCAATCCTCACAGGCGAGCCGGTCGCTGAATGTCAGGCGAAAAGGAGGAACGTCCCCGGTTTCATCCGGGTAGAGCACGACGCATTTTCCGCCGCCGTTGACCAGTGCCGTTTCCAGTGAATCGCGGATGCGTCCCGGTTCCGTTTTGCCGATGGTCAGCTTGTCGACGAGGAATACCAGGGGAATGTCCTTCGCTTCCGGCGGCGACTTGCGGACCGGCCCCGCATTGGAACCCGCCGTACTCGCAACACCCTTGGCCGGGTCGTCGGTCGGATTACCGTGGAGCAAGACATTGCCGCCGGTTTTCGGGAGTTCGGGGCCGTCCTCGCCAAGGAAAAAACCGGACGTGGCTTTTGTTTCCGCTTCAGGATCGTCGTCGAAATCGTCTTCCACGGCATCCGAAGAAGAGACGGGAGGCAGGTCTTCCGCAAGCGGCGGAACGTACCCCGGCTGTTCCTCGGGAAGAATGTCGCCGAAAACCTCGGCTTCCATTCCCTCGAAATCGCCTTGGGCGTAATCAACCTGGACACAATCAGCCTGGCCGGTTGCATTTGCCGAGCCGCTCGTTGTCGCCGTGCCCGACTCCTCGCTGTTCAAACCCATGCTATTCAGGCCCATGCCGTTCAAGCCCGCGTTTTTTCGCAAGGTGTCATAAACCTCTTTGACCTCATTGGAGAGCCCGGCCTCATCGAGCCGGAACGGAACGCCGTGCCGTAACCCGCGAATGAAACCGAGTTTGAGCCAATGGGCACGAAATTCTCCGTATTCCATTTCGAGCGTTTCGACGGGCGGAACGAACCCGATGAGGACACGCAGCTCCGGCTGTTCGGGCGTCAGCAAACCGGTCAACGCGCTCCAAATGCTTTCCGGCGAGTCGACGCGCACCTCGCAGCCGCATTCCCGGCAGGCGATCCGGCCGATCTTCGCGAAAAGCAATCGCAGGTATTCGATGGTTTCCGTAGCGGTCCCGACGGTCGAACGGCTGATCTGTCCCTGTTGCCTGGCGGTTACGGCAATCGCGGGCGGGATGCCGTCGATCCGCTGCGCATCCGGTTTCTCAAGTTTTTCGAGAAACTGGCGCGTATACGAGGAAAAGCTCTCGATGTAGCGCCGCTGTCCCTCGGCATAGAGCGTATCCATGGCGAGCGAACTTTTTCCGCTCCCGCTGGGGCCGCAAAAGACGATCAGGTTGTTATACGGAAGATCGAGATCGATTCCCTTCAAATTGTGGACGCGAACGCCGCGGAGTTCGATTTGCATGGATACCGCCCGGGTCGAATGAAGTCAAAAAACAGACACTCCCATTTTACCGGAGGCGGAAAATCCCGGCAAGGCCCGGAAACGAAACGCATGACGGCCGAAACGAAGGCGTGGGTGAACTGACAGTGGAAGAATTGACAGCGCACTGCCGAATCGGAACCGGCCAAGAAAAGAATCGCCGAATCGTGTTATACCGGAAACGCGGTGAACCTGGTTGTTCGGTGACGACTGCTTGTCGCACTCGCTCGCCGCAACATGTTTGTAAATATCGGTTTGCGCGTTTCGTTCGGGCGACAAGCGATTGTTCGCGGAAACCGTTTNNGTTTCAGGCCGTTTGCGGTATACTCATTTCACCCGAATCACGGGATTACACTTTTCCCGTAAGGGCGGACATGGCCGAGACCAGCTCCTTGACGGCGCCGACGCTCTTTTGGAAGGCGGCCCGTTCTTCGTCGTCGAGCGTCAATTCGACGATGCGCCGCACTCCGCCGCCGCCGAGAATGATCGGGACACCGACGAAATAACCGCCGACGCCGTATTCCTTATCGCAATAGACGGCGCAGGGAAGGAACCGGCGCTGGTCGCGGACGATCGCCTCGACCATTTGGGCCGTTGCCGCCGCCGGCGCGTAGTAAGCGCTTCCGGTCTTCAAAAGCGACACGATCTCCGCCCCGCCGTCGCGGGTCCGTTGCACGATTTCCGCAAGTCGTTTCGGCTCGATCAGTTGCGTGACCGGGACACCGCCGACCGAAGCACAGCTCAACAGCGGCACCATCGTATCGCCGTGGCCGCCGAGCAACATGGCCGCAACATCATTGACGCTCACGTCGAGTTCCATCGCGATAAAAGCGCGGAACCGGGCCGTATCGAGCACTCCGGCCTGTCCGAGCACCCGTTCCCGGGGAAAACCCGTGGTCTGGTAGACCCGTTGGGCCATCGCGTCGAGCGGATTGCTGACGACGATCACGACGGCCTCCGGCGACGTTTCCCTGATTGTCGAGGCGACGGAACCGACGATTCTCGCATTCGTCGCAAGCAGGTCGTCCCGGCTCATTCCCGGCTTCCGGGGAATCCCGGCGGTGACGACAACCACGTCGCTTCTTTCGGTGTCGCCGTAATCGCTTGTTCCTTTAATGGTTGCGTCAAACCCAATGACGGGCGACGCTTCGAACAGATCGAGTGCTTTTCCCTGGGGCATCGTCCCGGCTTCGGGGATGTCGAGCAGGACGATATCGCCCAACTCCGCCGCTGCGCACCAATGGGCCGTCGTGGCCCCGACGTTGCCCGCTCCGATAACACTGATTTTCGCGCGTTTCATTTTTTGGTTTTGGTTTTCCTATCGTTCCCGAGGCGCAACAGGTCCGGTGTGTACCGTAAACGGCCTGAAACTACGGCCTGAAACGGTTTCCGCGCACAATCGTCTGCCGCTCGAACGATCCGTTTAAGTAATTTTCTGGAATGGAATTGGGATGAGTGAGTGTGGCAAGCAGACTTGACCAAATGTCCGTTTTCATCACGTTTCCAGTATATCATACTTTTGACTGTTGACAATCCTTGCTTTCAACGTCGCGCATGCTCCCGGTCCAGGATTTCCCGTATTTCCTCCAGGGCCCTTTTCAATTCCGGATTCGTGTTCGTTTTTTCTTCGACGCTCCTGCAATAATAGGAAATCGTCTTATGGTCGCGACCGCCGAAATGAGCGCCGATTTCCCGGTAGCTGGCTTCGACGATTTGGCGTGCCAGGTAAACGGCGACGGATCGCGCCTCGGTCGGTCCGCTCCGGCGGCTGCGACCTTTCAGCACCGTCGGTTTCAGGGAAAAGTATCGCGCAGTCACCCGGAGTATCTCGTCGATTCCCGGGCGCCGTGTTTCTTCGGATTCGGCCAAAAACCGTTTCATTCCGGCCGCGTCGAGCGTTCGTCCCTCGACGTGCGTGAGAAAATACAGTCGTGCGAACCGGCCGTACAAGACCGGGAGCGTTGTCGGAAAAGCCGAGGCAAACCGGTCGAGCAATCCGCGGGGCAAATCGACACGGAACGCCGCGGCGGCTTCGCGAAGAAACCGTTGGCGCACTTCGGCACCCGGAAGAACGACCGGAACAATCAGCCCGGCCTCGAAACGGGCGTTGAGACGTTCATCGAAATCATTCGTTTCGAGCGGATTGTGCGAACAACTCAACACGACGACGGCATTTTCGGCATCAAGGGCATCGAGCGTGTGGCGCAATTCCTCGACGGCGGCCTCTTTTCCCCGGAGTTGATCGAGGTCGTCGAGAACCAACAGGGAAACCTTTCGAAAACGCTCCTGGAAATCCTCCGTCGTCTGCGTTTCCACGGCCTCGGCCAACTTTCGCGCAAAATCGACCGCACGGATGAACACGGCCCGCTGCTTTCGACGGCACTGCTTCCAGGCGGCGTACATTCCCTGCAACAAGTGCGTTTTGCCGACCCCGCTTACACCGTGAAACAAGACCGTACGGAAAGGCGTGTTGCGCGTGGGAACGCAACGGTCCCGTTCGAGCAATCCGAGCACGGTCGTTTCGAGCAATCGATTTTCCGGGCCGACGAAATAACCGCCCCCCGCGGGCGCGAACACGGTTTTCGGGGTTTCTGCCGTTTCAAATTCCAGCGGTCGTCCGCCGATCGGGATGATTCGGACGTCGTGCATTGGCGATCATGGGCAGCGTATCATTGCCGCACCGGACTTTCAGGATGAAGGGGCCGAACCGCTATTTCATCTGCGCTCTTTTTTCCGCCTCCAATTCGTCAAGCGAAAGCGAGGTGTCCGAGCGTTTCGCCTGCCGGACCAGGGCGATGGTTCCCAGTGCCATGAAACCCATGATGATGAAGTACGGCAAAACCCATTCGACTTTCTTTTCATCTTCGGCCGCAAACGCGAAGGCGGGCTGAAACAGGAACGACAACCAAAACAAGCCGCTTGACAGGAGAGATCGCATGGTTGGGACGGGGTGAAGTGGAACGAGCGGTCACGGAACAGGCCCATTATGAATCATCGCCGCGGCGTTGTCAATGCGGCGCTGACATTGCGGCGCCGATGAGATCGGTGCAACGAAATCAGTGCAACGAAATCAGTTCATCGGCAATTCGATACGAAAAGTCGATCCCCGGCCGGGACCGTCGCTATGCGCTTCGAGCACGCCGCCGTGATCGTAGATGATTCGATGGGAAATCGACAGTCCCAGGCCCGTTCCCTGCCCTTGCGGCCGCCGGGTAAAAAACGGTTTGAATACATTGGCCAAGACGCTTTCGCTCATTCCGATCCCGTTATCGGAGACCTCGATGGCGGCCCGATCATCGACCGATTCAAGGGTGATCCGCACCGTGCCGTCGACGGGAACAAAGTCGAGCGCATTGATCATCAGGTTGAGAACGACTTGCTTGATTTCCTGGGGATTGATCGAAACGACGAGCGGTCGGGAAACATCGACCAACAGATGTTTTTCCTTGTAACTGCCGTGCTGTGAAAGCATTTCGACCAGATCGCCGATCAGGGCGGCCAAGTCGGTTCTCTCCCGGCGCTTATTCCCGGTACGCGAGAGGTCGAGCAGTTTTTCCGTGATCCCCTTGCAACGAAACGCCTCGTCCTGGATCATCGTCAAATACCGGAACACGACGGTCGTATCGAACGTTTCCCCTCCCGGTTCAGATGGTTTTCCGATGTTTTGGTTTTCCGCACACTTTTCGAGGATCGGCCGTAAACGCCCTTGGAGCGATTCGGCGGACATCGCGATCGAAGCGAGCGGATTGTTGATTTCGTGCGCGACCCCGGCGGCAAGGAAGCCGACACTCGCAAGTTGTTCGCTGCGAACCACTTCCTGCGTTCGAATCCTGACCTGCCGGTCGAGGTCGTTACGAATTTCCTCGAATCGTGCGGTCATCCGGTTCATCGCGTCGGCCAATTCGGCCATTTCATCGTGCGTTTGAAGGGAAATCCGGTGCTGGAACGTCCCGGCGGCGATCATCCGGGAGCCGTCGATGAGAATCCGGAGCGGTTTGAAAATCCAACGGTAGGAAAGCCAGAGCAGCAATCCGAAAAGCAGGAGCGAGATCGCCGTCGTCCCGACCATGATCCCGGCAAGCCAATTGTAGTGCCGCCGGATATCGTTCGAATAATTCGTCAGCCCGGAATGCAGGTAACCGGGAAGTTTTTCGACCAGCGCCCGGAGTTCCCCCAAACGTGATTCCATTTCCCCGATCGACGCGTCGTCGGACCACCAATTCGGATGATCGACCATGGATTCGATCGGGATCAGGAGCGGTTTGATATCCTGGAACGTATCGAATTCCTGCTGGAACGAGGAATCGATTTCCCTCATGTATTTCCGCTCCCGAAGGGCGGCATCGTATTTCCCGTAGGCCGATTTGAATTCGTCGAGTCGTTGCAGGAATTTGCTTTGGAGCCCGAAATCGGATTGCGTCAACGGCGCGAAAGACAGCTTCGAAAGACGCCGGATTCCTCGCAGTTCCCCGATGATCGTTCGCATTTCCCCGACGCTCCCGTTCAGCTCGGCCGAGACCGGCAAGACGCGCGTCCTCCAGGCGATATCGCGGACGACGTCGCGGAAAAGCGAAAGCGAATAGAGTCCGATCCCCGTAAGTGCGAATACGAGAAACAGCAAAATGGCCAACCCCAGGCGGGTTTTCGTGTTAATCGACCAATCAGGCAAAATGATTTCAGCGCGAATTTCAAGCAGGTTTACGGCGACGCAACGACGGCGACGGATTTACAGCAGCGAAATTCCTTTTTCGGCGTAAGCGGCGATCATTTCCGGCGGCCAGACGCCGACGGCGACCTCGCCGATATGGGCGGCGCGCAACAGGAACATGCAAAGCCGGGACTGACCGATTCCGCCCCCCATCGTTTGCGGCAGTTCACCGTTCAAAAGCGCCCGATGGAACGGCAGCCGGGCCCGCTGCGGGCAACCGCGAATCTCCAGTTGTTTTCGCAACACATCCGGCGAAACGCGGATTCCCATCGACGACAACTCGAAAGAGCAGCCGAGCGTCGGATGCCAGACGAGGATATCGCCGTTGAGGCCGCACCCGCCGTCGGGTCGCGGCGTCGTCCAATCGTCGTAATCCGGGGCGCGACCGTCATGGACGCTCCCGTCGGCGAGCGCGCCGCCGATGCCGATCACGAAAACCGCCCCGTGTTCGCGGCAGATTTCCGTTTCACGCTCTTTCGGCGTCTTGTCGGGATAGCGCCGCAGCAATTCTTCGGAGGTGATGAAGACGATCTCCTCCGGCAGGATCGGTTTGATGCCCGGGTGACAGAGCCCGACCAGGAGTTCGACCTCGCGCATCGACATGTAAATGCCGCGTACCGCCGTTTCGAGCGTTTGGAGCGTCCGTTCGTTTTCCGGGATGATTTTTTCCCAATCCCATTGATCGACGTAGAATGAATGCACCGCGTCGATCGTCTCATCCGGCCGGATGGCGTTCATGTCGGTGTAAAGCCCTTCGCCGTCCTTGAAACCGTAGCGTTTCATTACGTATCGTTTCCATTTGGCAAGCGACTGGACGACTTCGATTTCGATCCCGATCGAACTGATTTGAAACGAGACGGGCTTTTCGATCCCGTTGAGATCGTCGTTGAGGCCCGTTCCCTTCGGCACGAAAAAAGGGGCCGTCACCCGGGTCAGGCGCAGGGCCTTGCCGAGCGACTGCTCGAAATGGTCCTTGATCAGCTTTATCACGACCTCGACTTCACGAATCGGCAGGAACGGTCGGTAATCGGGAGGAATGGCGTATGTCACGGTCTTCAGCGGGTTGGCGTTTCAGGAGCGGGATTGGGGGCGGGGACAGGATCGACCGTCGGCACGGAATCCGAGACGCCTCCCGGCGGCGATTCCGGGGGTGCTTCCGGTGGCGCTTCCGGCGGCGACGTCGACTGG
>DOMV01000036.1 GCA_003509805.1 Planctomycetaceae bacterium | reverse complement strand
AATTTAGCTGTGGTCGGGTACTAGTACAAAGTTTCTCAAATACGATCCATTATTGTGTTTTGGCGGGCAATCCGTGGCATTTCCAGTTCATTGATAATGCTCATTTCTTGATCTCCTCGCGAAGTTTCTCGATTTCGGCGAGAATGTCAATACGGATCGCATCCATTCGCTCTTCAAGCCTGTTGGGGAGCGTGCCCTCGATCAACCGTTCAAGGTACTGGGTCCTTGTCAAGCCATGCTCTTCCGCTTGTTCATCAAGCATTTGCTTGGTCTGTTTCGACAGTTTTGCGGACAGTTGTTTTTTTTCTTCTTCGCTCATTTTATGTGGTGAGTGTGACAATGCGTGTAACCAAATGACTACACGTATTGTGTATCCAATTCGATACATTATCAAGCGTTTTCTTTCACTTTTCGAGAAATTTTCCCGGGCGATTGAAAACGGTGGGCGTTTTCGATAGGATGGGGCTGTCGGCAAGGGGCTGACGCAGGCCCGCGGCGGAACCGCGCAACCGTTGACGGGCCTTTACTTTTTGTGCCAAACGGAGATGTCCGCGATGACCGTTGATTTCAAAGACCAAATCAAGCAATTGGGCGACCGCATCAACAAGCTCAAAGGACAGGTGGCGACCGAAGAGGCGACAAAAAGCGCGTTCGTTATGCCGATGCTTCAGGTCTTGGGGTACGATGTTTTCAATCCATTGGAAATCGTCCCGGAATTCACGGCAGACATCGGCATCAAAAAGGGCGAAAAAATCGACTATGCGATCCTCCGCGACGGGAAAACACTCATTCTGATCGAGTGCAAACACTGGGAAAAGAACCTCAACCTTCACGAAGGACAATTGTTGCGATACTTTCAAGCGGCAAACGCCCGGTTCGGCGTCCTCACGAACGGCATCAAGTACCGGTTTTACACCGATCTCGACAAGCCGAACATCATGGATGAGAAACCGTTTTTCGAGTTCGACGCGACCGAGATGAAGGAAAACCAGATCGAGGAGTTGAAAAAGTTCCACAAATCGTATTTCGACCTTGACAACATCGTCAACACCGCGAGCGACCTGAAATACACGGCCGAGATCAAAAGCCTCATCCAAAACGAGATGTCCAACCCGAGTGAATGGTTCGTTCGGGGCATTGCCAAGGTCGTCTATCAAGGCATGGTGACGTCCAAGGTTCTTGAACAGTTCACGGCTTTGACGAAAAAATCGTTTTCACAGGTCATTTCCGATACGATCACGGATCGGCTCAAAAACGCCTTGCGTGAGGAAGAGTCCGTTCAGCCCCCCACTGCCGCAGCATCGGAAGCGTCACCGCCTGTCGAGCCTGAAAGCCTCATCGTCACGACTCCGGAGGAACTGGAGGGATTTTACACCGTCCGAGCCGCTCTCCGGGATGTCGTGAGTATGGACCGTATCGTTTACCGCGACACGCAAACCTATTTTGGAATCCTACTGGACGATAACAACAGAAAACCAATCTGTCGCCTCTATTTCAACGGGGTGAAAAAGTATATTGCCACCTTCGACGATAACAAAAAAGAGGTGCGGCACGAAATGACGAAAATGGACGATATTTTCAAGCACACGGAGGCGATGACTGAGTCAATTCGGCATTATGAGAATCCGATCAAGCCCGTGAAACCTGTCGAGTCATCCGCTACCGATGTCGAGCCGATCGCCGATACCGCCATGTGATACCGGGTGCCGACATTCTGCCCGGTTGGCAGGCGGTCGCGAGTTCGAAAAGTCGTCCAGAGCTCGTCCAGAAATCCAAACATACTTCGACGCCAGCGAGTTCAATTCGGGGGCGTTTTCCGCGCGCACGGATCGCCGTAAGTCCTTATTTTTCATTTGTGGTTTTTTGTGGTTTGTTTTTTTTCTCTCGAAAAATAAGGGTTTATGTTGACATCCAGGCCCGTTTCGGCTACAATCGCCCCAGTTGATTCGCGTTTGCCGCATCGTTGCAAGTTATTATTTTTCAATAGTTTTCAGATTTCAGGCAGGTTGAAAAACGCCCCGATTTGTGTGGACTCTTAATCCGTGGGTCGAAGGTGCGAGTCCAGCCGTCCTCGTTTCTTCTGCCCGGTCGGCTCTTAAAACCGGGTCGTGGAGCCTTCCTCGTCTTTTTTCTTTCGAGATTTTGCTTATCCGCTTCCCGTCGGTACTGTAAATCGCCTTGCCGATCTGTGAATGCAACGTGAACGTGGCGGCGATGGCGGAAGCCGTTCGGTATTGTAACCATACGGTGCGCAGGGACGGTCCGACCGACAAGTCGCAATTTTTCGCGGGTCACTAAACCATTGAAACCATCATGCAATATCGAACTATCGGAAACACGGATATCAATGCATCGGTCGTCGCTTTCGGCGCTTGGGCGATCGGCGGCTGGATGTGGGGCGGCGTCGAAGAACAGGAAGCCGTCGGGGCGATCCACGCCGGCATCGATCATGGAATCAACCTGATCGACACGGCCCCGATGTACGGATACGGCCGTTCCGAAGAAATCGTCGGCAAGGCGATCAAAGGGCGTCGCGATTCACTCGTTCTCGCCACGAAATGCGGACTGCGTTGGGACAAGGCCGACTGGCCCGACGGCAAGGGCGAATTGCACTTTTACGCCGATGAGAACGGGGCGACCCCCGGAGGAGCCGGGCATTACCGCATCTACAAATACCTTCGGCCCGAATCAATTCGCGAGGAAGTCGAACAGAGCCTGCGACGCCTCGGAACCGACCGGATCGATGTCCTGCAAACGCACTGGCAGGATGCGACCACGCCGCTCGACGATACGATCGACGCCCTGCTCACGCTCAAAAAAGAAGGGAAAATCCTCGCCGTCGGCTGCTCGAACGTCCGTCCCGATCAACTGCAAACCTATTGCCGCGACAAAACGCTCGACGTCGATCAGGAAAAATTCAGCCTGTTGGACAGGGAGGCCGAAAGCAACGGCATCCTGGAAACATGTGGAAAAAACAATGTCAGTTTTTTCGCCTATTCGCCGTTGGCCAACGGGCTGTTGACCGGTAAACTCAACCCGAACCGGCGCTACAACCCGGGCGATCTCCGGCTTTCCCGTGCGCGATTCACCCCCGAAAACGTCGCAAAAGTCAATGCCGCCCTTGCCCGGCTGACCCCGATTGCCGAAACCCACCGCCTCGACATCGGTCAGGTTGTCGTCGCCTGGACCGTCGGCAAATATCCGAAAATGCATGCGCTTTGCGGAGCGCGTAACGCCGAACAGGCTGTCCGAAACGCCGTCGCGGGAGCTGCGACGCTTTCCAAAGAGGAAACGGAGGAAATCGACAACCTGTTTTCGTAAGGTTGTCTTCAATGAAGGCTATCGAAAACAAACGTTGTGGCGAGTGAGTGCGGCAGACAGACTTGACCGAATGGTCGTTTTCATCGCGTTTCCAGTATAGTCCGGTTACTTTTTCGCCGGGCATCCGGCTCTCTTATCCAGCGGCTCTCTTGTCCAAGTGGCGCCGGGCGATTATAATCGGCGGCTGTGCAGAAGGTGGTTATACCGTAACCGGCATGACAATCCTCCCGCGAACAATCCCGCGCATAAGCGCCTGCCGCCCGAACGATCCGTGTAAACACTTGCATTAACAAAAGTTAGTGCAAGCGATTGCGGCAGGCAGACGTGACCAAATGCCCGTTTTCATCGCGTTTCCGGTATATTGTTCTCCGCGAAAAAATTGAACCTTGGTACCAAGCTCAACATTCGCGGCCAAGGGGGTTTCATCGCCGTGTTCGGAAAACACCTTGCTCCGGAAGCCCCTTGGCTCATTTTTTATGCGGTGCACGGTAGTATGGAAAAATCGCCCTGAAATCGTCGATGCGCGTTTCGGATCAGGCGGCGAACAAGGCGTCGACGAAGAGTTCGGGTTCGAAAACGACCAGGTCGGCAGCCGATTCGCCGATGCCGACGTACTTGACGGGGAGGTCGAGTTGCTTGCGGATCGCGACGGCGACGCCGCCTTTGGCCGTTCCGTCCAATTTTGCGAGCACCAGACCCGTACATTGAACCGCCTGCGTGAAGTGTTTCGCCTGGCTGATCCCGTTTTGGCCCGTCGTCGCATCAAGGACGAGAATCACCTCGTGCGGTGCGGCCGGGACCTGTTTGCTCATGACACGGCGGATCTTTTCAAGTTCCTGCATCAGGTTCTTCTGCGTCTGGAGCCGGCCGGCCGTGTCGACGATCGCGACATCCGCTTTCAGCGCGACGGCCTTTTCAATCGTCTTGTGGGCGACGCTGGCCGGATCGCTCCCGGAAGGACCGGTGACGATTTCCGCGCCGAGGCGGTCGGCCCAGACGGTCAACTGTTCGACCGCGGCGGCCCGGAAGGTGTCGGCAGCGCCGAGGACGACTTTTTTGCCTTCCCCGACGAATTGGGACGTCAATTTGGCGATCGTCGTCGTTTTACCGCAGCCGTTGACGCCGCAGACCATGACGACCGTCGGACCGGCTTCGGCGAAACGGATCGGTTCGGAGGGTTGCCGCATCAGGTCTTTGAGTTTCGCTTTGATGACATCAAGCACCTCGACCATCTCGACGATCCGGCCACGATGTTGCGTGCGAACCTCATCGACGATTTCTTTCGAAGCGGCGACCCCCATGTCGGTTTTAACGAGCATCTCGAACAATTCTTCAAGAAAAGCGTCGTCGACGTGCCGACCTTGCTGTTTGAACAAATCACGAATATCCGTATTCAGGATACGGGCCGTTTTGAAAAGCCCCTGCTTGATTTTATCGAAAAAACCCATGCTGAAGAATGTTGGAAATGACGGTGAAAAAGGCGGAGCCGCACCACTTGACGTTATAGAAAGGACGTTTTGGGGTTGCTCCCAGCCTGACCTTCGCTCTCCCGTTTGCGGAAGGGGTAAGGCGGGGGCGCGTCCGTCAACACGGCCGAGTACGGCCTTCTTTTCGGTTGTTGTACCGCAAACGGCCCGTGCGGCATGGAAACCGTAAACGGCCTGATAATTCTCCCGCGCACAATCCCGCGCATCACCGCCTGTCGCTCGAACGAAACGTTTATATCATTATACAAACAGAAGTTAGGGGCGAGTGAGGGCGGCAGGCAGGCTTGGCCAAATGTCCGTTTGCATCGCGTTTCCAGTATACCTTCCGCACCCTCCATCCCGACCTTTTATTCCGGGGCCGAGGAAGCCGATCCGGCGGACTCCACGGCTAATTTACGAAACTGCTTTTGCTCCAGTTTTTTGAGACCTTCGGGGGTGATGCCGGGATTGTCGCGAAGCGTCAGTTCCTCCAACTTCGGCATGGCGAGGATCGAATCAATCGCCGCGTCGGTGATTTCCGTTTGCCGGAGCGAAAGCGTTTTCAGGTTCGGCAGCTTGGCGACCTTGGAAATCGTGGCGTCGCCCAAGCCGACGATCCAGACGTCGAGCAGTTCGAGTTTTTGAAGCGTTTCGATATCCGCAAGCCCTTTGTCATCGACGCTCGGAATTTCATGCAGGATGAGTTGTTTCAAGCCCGGCAGCTCCTTGAGCACGGCCATTCCGGGATTACCCATCGGCGGTAAATCACGTAGTTTCAGGCGGACAAGCGGTTTGCCCGCCAATGCGAGTACACCGTCGGAACCGAACCCCTGGCAACGGAAAATATCGAGGCGTGTCAACTTCGGCATGGCGTTGAAATGCTGTCCGGCGGCATTCGTAATCATAAAATCTTGGGCTTCAATCGTTTCCAGCGATTGGCTACTCGCGAGACATTCGATTCCGTAATCCATCACGGCCGTGCTTCGATGCTTGAGAGACCGCAGTTTCGGCAACTTGGAGAGCACTTCCAGCCCCATGTCGCCGATCTCCATCGCGCCGCGGATGTCCAGCGCGACCAAGTTGGTCAGTTTTTCGAAATCCATCGCCCCGATATCGCTGAACCCGCACTGGATCAACGTAAGTCGTTCCAAGCGTGTCATTTCAGCCAATTCAGCCAACGTCGCGTCCGTCAGGAGGGTATTCGATGAAAGATCGAGATCGACGAGTTTCGGGAACGATTCGACGATCATTTTCGGCGTCGCATTCGTGATGATGCAATCGGTGATCCCCAGCTTTTTCAGGTTGACAAGCGGTTTCAGCTCCGCCGCCATCGTGTCGTTCAGTTCCCTGTAATGCTCGATTTGCAGGCTTTCCAATTCCGTGAGGGCGGCGAGTCGCGGAAAATCCTCCGGCGTCAGGGAAGAGGCGTCGGGAATGCGGATCGAAACGAGTTTGCCCGAGGGGTTCAATCGATAATCCGCGCCGATTTCGGCAAGCCGATCAATCATCACCTGTACCGCATGGGTCGCGATCGGGGGGATCGAACCATCGCCGCCCGGCGGGGTTACCGGCTGCGGGGTTGCGGGTTGATTGGGACAACCGGTCAACACAACCGTCGAACACACAACAAGCAACAGGAAAACGCGTTTCATAATAAAGTACGATGTTAGCCTGCGCTCAATGGCAGGAAGTGGTCGTTTGACACCGCGACCGAGCACGAGCCGCCCGGGAGGGTGGCGGCAGTCCGCCTCGGACATCAGCCGTATTTCGGAGCGACCGGGCCCGGCAGTGTTTCAGGGCAACCGTTGTGCCGACAACGTGCCGACAACGGTCAGGCCGACGCTTGTTTGAGATATTCCTCGCGGGCCAAACCGGCGGAACCGATGAATCCGGCATCCCCGCCGAGAACGGCGTAGTCGATATGGACATGTTCCCCGATCGCTTTGAAGGAGCGGGAAACGACTTCGCGCCGGATCTGGTCGAGAAACCGTTGCCCCAGTGCCGTCTCGTTGCCGCCGAAGGTCATCGCGCCGCCGATCAGGACGCACGCCGGATCGACCGTGTTCAGGATGGAAACGATTCCCATCGCGAGAAAGCGGGCCGTGTCACCCACGATCTGCAAGGCGAGCGGGTCGCCCAGTTCGGCTTCCTCGCAAACCAGTTTCGGGATTTCTCCCAACCGGGTTTCCGGGGTGATTTGTTCCCGGAGCGAGGAGGGATGAATGTCGGTCAGGGCGATTGTTCTCCGTGCCACCGCCGTCGCGCTGCAATAGGCTTCCAGGTGGCCCCGCTGCCCGCACCCGCACAACCGGGCGTTTTCGGAAATGTCGATAAGCAAATGGCCGCATTCCCCGCCGTAACCGGTGGCGCCGTCGATCGAACGGCCTTCAATGATGATCCCGGTCCCGATTCCGGTCCCGAGTGTCAACAGGGCGATGCTCCGTTTGCCGCTGGCCGAACCGACCCAATACTCGCCATAGGCGGCCGCGTTGGCATCGTTGCAAAAGGTAACGGGATACCCCGTGATCTTCGCCAATTCATCGCACATCGCGTATCCTTCCCAACTGTGCAGGTTGGGTGGCTGCCGCAGCCGGCGGGTTTCCATATCCATGGTTCCGGGAATTCCCAAGCCGATTCCCTTGATATCGTCTTTTTGGAGTTTGAGTTTCCCCATCAGGTCCTGGATCACTTTGGCCATCTGTTGCGTCGCCGTCAGCGGCGCAGGCTCCGTCTTGACGGGCCGAAAACCGCGCGGCGCGCCCGACTCGTCTTTTTCCCCGATATCCACGATACGACCGTAGTCGTCCACGACACCGATTTTGATACTCGTTCCACCGACATCAATCCCTAAAAAAAAGGGGGCGACGGCTTCGGTAATCATGACGAGCGGCTTTTCTTTCAACATGGAGGAAACCTCGCAAAAAGAATACGGGGCCAAAAGACCACGGGCGGAATAAACGGGCGAACGTGGCGGCAAACGCAACCGGGCAATGCAACCGAGCCCGGGACGGAGCGCCCATTATACCCCCGGGGCACAGGGAAAAAAAGAGTCCGGAAATGAAAAAATTCCCGTTCGCACGATGCCGGCCTTTCATAACCGACCTTTCCCAGTCGGCCTTTCATACGATGGAATCGTCCGGGCAAACG
>DOMV01000140.1:2732-9813 GCA_003509805.1 Planctomycetaceae bacterium | reverse complement strand
CAAAGTCCGTGAACGCTTACCAAGCGTTTAATTTCCAAAATAGCCTCTCAATGCGCTTAGTGTCAACACGCTTCGACTTGCCGCGCTTCGTCACGGGCGCCGCTACGTTCCTTGTTTTTCTTCAGGTCAGCAACCGCGTCTCCGACCAACTCGGGAAGATTTTTCAGCTTGCGAATCGTTTCGGCATGTTCGGGGGGAACGAAAATACGGACACGCTTGACGTGGTCGTCGAATTGGTCGTGGGCCAAGGTGCGGACCACCGGCGAAACGTCGCCCAGAAGCCGGTAGACGCCTTCTTTCGGATAATGAACGTCGATACGAAACTCGACTTCGCGTTCGATCGGCGGCGCATCGAGCAACAGGATCGGCGGCGGCGATTTCGGCGGAACGGCAAGATGGGGGAGAATCGCCCCGGCAAGACGCGCCGCGACACCGCAAAGCCACGGATACGGTTTCCCGGCCAACATCGCGTAAATTTCCGGTTGCTGGACGATGCTGTACTCGACGACGCGTTTATAAAGCCGGCGCCGTTTGCCGAACAACCCGTCGAGCAACGGCAACGCCTCCGTCTCCCGGGCCGCCGCAAGCATCGCGTCGATCATTTCCCGTTCCGTACTGTGAAAACACGCTTCCAGGTTGAAACCGTCTCCGTTTTCCCGTCGATCGCAGAGGATGAAAAAAGCGCGTTGCAGCATGGCGGTCGCACAGCGTACGCTTTTATGCCAATACACCTCGCTGAACATCACGTATCGGGCGAACACGAGCAATTCGGCGGCCGTTTTCCCTTTCTCCGTGATCGCGAGTCCGTCGGCGGCGTCGTTGACCGTCAGGGAACGAACAAGCCGGTTCAGGTCGAAATGCCGGCCGTACGGGACGCCCGCATGGAGCGAATCGCGATAAAGATAATCCATCTTGTCGATATCGACCGGGCCGGCAAGAATGCTCGAAAGGAGCGACCAGGCGTTCATCTCGAAAAGATATTCCTTCGGCGTTTTTCCCTTGTTCAACAGCGCGACGAGGTCCTGCGGCCTGATTTTCCACTGTTTTCGCAGGATATCCGCCATCTCGCGGTCGGCAAGGAACAGCTTTGCCGAGGATTCATGCCGGGGAATGTTCGGCAACCGGATATCCTCGATCGGGTGGCAGAAAGGCCAATGACCGATATCGTGCAACAGCGAGGCGACGATCAGGAGTTCCGCATCGCCGCGTGAAACGACCGCCGCGAACCGGGGTTCATGGGCAAGCCGTTTCAACAATAGCAGGGCAAGCCGATAGACGCCGAGCGAATGCTCGAACCGGGTATGTTGCGCCGCCGGATAAACAAGCGAAACGAGCCCCAGTTGACTGATTCTCGCCAACCGTCGAAACGCCGCCGTATCGATAATCGCGCGCACCCGGGGCGTCAGCGGAACGTCGTGGTCCGGTGCGATGCGGATCTGCGCTCCGCATGAATCGAGACCCTGGATTTCAGGGATGGAAAGAATTTCGCTCAGCACGAAAACGGACGGGGTTGCGGCGCGAGGACACGGGAATGCGCCCCTCCGCCTGAAGACCGATAAATGTCGTTGAAAAGGTTGACGTCGTCGACGATCTGGAAGTCGTACATGCCGACGCAGAGAAAATCGGCGCCGCCCTCGATCGCGAAACGGAAACCGTCCTCGGGTCGAATCGATCCGGCCGCCAACACTTTGAACGCGATCCACGGTTCCGGCCGGGCGTTCAGGAATGTGGCGGTTTCCTCCGGTTCCCGGCAAAAAACGTTGTCATGCTCCGGCTTGCCCTTCGCGGCGGACCAGTAATCGAGATGGTGAAAGGTTTTCATCCAGTAATCGGGCCGGATTCCTTCCCGGACACATCCTTGGAGCGTTTCGAGCCGATGTGCGGCGATACCGGCAGGCAGTTTTGCCCGACGGATCAACTCGACGCACCGCGCGATCGTATCGAAATCGGTTTCCTTCACAAGCCGGTCGGCAGCCTCGCCTTGGAGAACGCAGGAGGAAGCCCCCGCGTCGATCGATTTTTTGATGTTCTCGAAAATTTTCGCGGGCGTTTTACCGCTGCTGTTGGTCATGAACCGCATACCGCCGCCGGTTTTCTCCCAATATTCGTTAATCATGGGGCAAAGGCTCGGGTTCATCAGGAACATGTCGATCCCGCAGGCTTCGGCCAGGTTCAGCGTCGCGAATATCTTTTCCTTGGTGTGGTAGGCGAGAACCAATTGGGAAACATAGAGCAGATCCCGCGCATGGGCAAATCCGCTCACCAAATTCCCGCCGAGAAACATGCGCGGCATTTCAAGACCGCAGAGCGTTCCGCGCACGGCATGTTCCTTCAGATTGTCGGGTTTGGCCCACTCCCGCCNNCTCCCGCCGCGACCTACGGGAAACGGCCGCCTGTTTCCGCGCACCGGGATTTTCAGATGAATTGTTTTCCGAATCAAGCAATCGTGATTCGAGAAGCCGTTCCTCGTTGCTGCATGCCATTCCGCCGGCCGCCATCGCCCCGCCGCCGAGGAGCAATTTTCCGAGCATCTCGCGCCGTCCGCGGGTTGGTTGATCGGGCATGACATTCTCCGTCGCAAATAATCCGATGAAAATATACCGCTGCGAAATTCTCCGCCGTGCCAATCCGCCATAAAAATCCGCTGTAAAACGGGGGCCGACAGTCGTGCCGATCGCCATACTGTAGCGCATTTGGAAATCCTTGTCAATGGGAAGGATTGAGCCGGGGCGTTGTTTGGTTTTCCATTTCCGTCATTCCGGCGGATCGAACCCCGCGCATCCGGTTTACCGGAAGATGTTTTTCACGGCATCGAATATCGTTTTCGACTTCGAACGGCATGAACGCCATGCCAGGGCAAGCGTCATGACGAGCCGGGCTCCCGGGCCGCTTCGTTTGATCGAAATTTCGGGCCAATACGTCAACCTCGTTTTCTTTCGAAACAAAATGTGGCGGACGATTTCCCCGATGCCAAGCGGCGGGGCCAGCGGTTTGAGGCCGAGATCGTTCTGGTCGGGGGAAAACGGGACGTCGCCGACCGCTTGGGCGAACTCCCGGTTCGGGCGATCCAGGAACGGCAAGAGCCCCTCGAAGACGATTCCGCGATCATCGGCGACGATTCCGGGATAGCGGCTTTTTTGTCGTGCAAAATCCGCGGCGAAGCGGGCGACGGCGTTCCCGTATTCCTCGAAAGGCCAGCCGCCGTAATCGCCTTCGCTGAAGACCGGCCCGATCCGGCCATTCGTGTCGCGCCGGTAATCAACCGTCGCCCCGTGATCCGCTCTCGTCAACGCTTCGAGCCGATGGGGGTGAAACCGCGGTGAAAAAAGATAGCATTCCTTCCGGTTCGAGCGGTTCGTCGCGGGCGACATTTCCGTCAGTCCGAAATAGTAGCCCGAGAGACGGTGACCCGGTCGGTGGTGCGTCACGACCGTGTAGAGCGTGTCCTGCATCTTGCCCTGCCACCCCAGATCGACGATTCCCGTCTGGGAGTGGCTGAAAAAACCTTCCTGTTCGAGGTATTCCAAAAACCGGCGCCGAAACCCCGCCGCGTTTTCAAGGACGACCGATTTGAGTTCCCCGTCGTGCTGAAGGACATCGAGAATATCGCGGAAAAGGGTATGGGGAAGCGTCGCATGAACCGAAGCGATCTTTTCACGTATTTTCGGCGGAAGCAATTCGCGAAACCGTTCCGCGTCGACGCCGCATTTCAATCCCAATTCGCGGATCGAACGGTCGAGCGGGTGCGCGGAAAACCAACCGATTTCTCTCGGCGTGATATGGAACAGGGCTGCGCGACGGCAAGCCTGCCGCGCGCAATACAGGTATCGCAGTTTCAAGCCCAGGGCATGTACGTTGTTGATCGCGTCGGCGATTCGAAGGAGAATCCGACCGTCCCGGGCAAGAAAAAACAACGTTTCAATGCCTTCCCCGGCCGCATGGGCAAGCGTTTCCTCGACGAAACCGTAAAGCATCGGTCCCGTGAAGCAGGCACCGACCCGTTCCGCCGGTCCGGCATCCGGATGGTTCACGCGAAAACTTCGGGCCGTTCCCGCGCAAAGCTGCCGATAGACCGATTCCTCTTTTTCCGGCGAGTCCAAATATCCCTTTTCATAATCGCCGATCACCGCTCCTTTGAACGTTTTTTCGACCGTTACGCCAAGGCTTTCGGGAACAAGCGAATCGCTGATCGGATCGTCGCCGCGATGCCTCAACCGGGAAAGCGGAATTCCCAGCCGCCGGCACACATGCCGGAACAGCTTGCCGCTCCTTTTGGTGAGCATGACATCGCTGGAACAAAACAATTCGCACGACGCCGCGATCACCGGGGCGCATTTCACCAACATCGCCGCGACCGTTTCCGAAGGGAGATATATGTCCGAAACGAGGACGACCCGGCGTTTTTGTTCCAATAATTTTTCGACCTCGGCGATCATTTCCGGGACTGGCCGGATATGATCGAGCTCCGTTTCGACTTCCAGTTCGGCGAGAAAGCGAACCTGTTCCGGCGATAAAGGCACGGGCAAGAGCGCCGACATCGCTTCGTAAATCTCGAAAAGCGACGTCTCTTCCCGGCCGAGACATTGCCTGGCATGTCGGGGAGCCCGGGTACGGAGGAAAAAAAAATCCTCGATCAGCGACGCATCGAACCGATCGGCGAATTCATTTCGCAACCGGTAACGGAGAATCGCGAATATCCCGTTGGGCGTTCCCGTGTCGCGGGTAATCAGCGTATCGAAAACGTCGTAGGAAAAAACGGTGTCCTCCCGGATCGAATCGATTCGAAAAACCGTTTGTTTCCACCAGGCCGGGTGGAACAGCCGTCGTGCCGCCTCAATCGCCTTTCGCGGAAGCATTTTTTTGAGAAACGATTTGGCGCGGGTAAACATACGGCTTCACGGTTCCGTCGAAAACTGGATATACTGAAGGCAGTTGAAATTTCCCGAAGCCGATGCTTGGGAAGCCTGCCCACCGAAANNGGCGGATAGGACGGGCTGTGTTTCCCAACGACTCAACCGGCTTCGGTACAAAACGAACACATACGGGAACCGCCGGTTATCGTGTCTCGAAAAAACGTTGATCGGTTCCGCCCTCGCCGATTTTCAGGCGAATGGGTACCATGCACTTCGGGCAACGTCCTTCGTAAGCGGTTCCATCCTTATTGATGTAGATGTGGTGATAAACGCCGCAACAATTGAATTTGATTCCGAGAAACTTTCGTTTGGGCGGCGATTGTCCCGTGTTTTGGTCGGAAAGCGGGGAACGGACCGTCACTTCTTCTGAATCGTGCCCCCGCCGAGGGGCCGGATCACTGCTTAAATCAAGAAAACCCATACGGACACCGTAGTTACTAATGGACATCGGGAATCACCCGGCATGAAAACACCGGGATTATTCGAGTGCCTCGACAACATGCACCGATTATACTATATTTGACCGCGTTCGTCCACGAAAATTGAAAAATATCACGCTTCCATTGCCAAAATACCGTAAACGGTATGACAATCCTCCCGCGCACAATCGCCTGCCGCTCGAACGATCTGTGTAAATAATTACATTAACAGAAGTTGAAGCGATCAAGTGCGGCAAGCAGGCTTGACCACATGTTCGTTTTCATCGCGTTTCCAGTCGATGCCGCTGCCGACACTTTGTTTCACACCTCGTCTAAACAGACCACCTACACCCCATGAAAATCGCCCATTTTGACTGTTTTTCGGGTATCAGCGGTGATATGACCCTTGCAGCCCTCCTTGACCTCGGGGTTCCGCTCGAATATCTCAATGCCGTTCTGGCGTCTCTCGATATTCCCGGATTGGCCCTCACCGTCGAGGAAGTTCGCCGTAAAGGCTTTCGAGCCAAGAAGATTACGGTCATCCACCCCCGTGTTCACGACCATCGACATCATGAACACAAGCCCGATCATGAGCACAAGCACCACGGGGACCGCGGCGAAAAACACGAAAAAAAACACGGAGAAAAGCATCGGCATTTATCGGATATTCGCGCCTTGATCGAGCGGGCTCATGCAAACAGCGGTTTGACGGAACGGACCCGGTCGCTCGCGCTCGCCATTTTTACCCGCATCGCCGAAGCCGAGGCCCGGGTTCACGGTTGCGATATCGAACAGGTACATTTCCATGAAGTCGGCGCGATTGATTCGATTGCCGATATCATCGGCTGCGCAGCCGGGTTCGATTACCTGGGAATCGAACGCTTCACCTCCGGGCCGCCCGCCACGGGAACCGGGACCGTCACGATCGCACACGGGGAATGCCCGATTCCCGCCCCGGCGACGGCGTTGCTTTTGAAGGACATCCCCATTCATGCCACCGCGATTCCGTTTGAATTGACGACTCCGACGGGAGCGGGAATCCTCAAAACGCTCGTTTCCGGGTTCGGTTCCTTTCCCCCGATGCGACTCGACGCGATCGGTTGCGGCGCCGGCGGTCGCGACCTGGAACAACAGGCCAACATCCTGCGCATTCTGGTCGGCGAAACAGCGGAAACGACAGCGTCATCCGAAAGCGGAAACGGAGAGAAACACGGCGTCTGGGTTTTGGAAACGAATCTCGACGATATGAGCGGCGAATCGGTCGGTTACGTCGTCGAACGGTTGTGGAAACTCGCCCCGAGGCCGTTGGATGTTTGGACGACACCGATCCAGATGAAAAAGAACCGGCCCGGCGTGACGCTTTCCGTCCTGTGCGAGGCGGATCACCGGGAAGCGGTCGAACATCTGTTGTTCATGGAAACGACGACGCTCGGCATACGCCGCCATCCGGTCGCGCGCACCGTGCTCGAACGGACCACGGACACGGTTCGAACGGCATGGGGCGAACTCCGGGTCAAACGCGCCGTCCTGCCGGACGGTTCCCACAGGATCAGCCCGGAATACGAGTCGGCCCGCGAGCTTGCCGAACGATCCGGCATTCCGCTCCATGTTCTTTACGATTCCGCCGGGCACGATTCCATTCTGCGATCCGGGAAACCGGAACCATCCTGAAGGCGCCTCTGGAAATGGCATTTGACTCGTTTGAATGGAACCGTTCGTATTGTATACCGAAGCCGGCCCCGTTTTCCG
>DOMV01000140.1:0-2717 GCA_003509805.1 Planctomycetaceae bacterium | reverse complement strand
CCTTCGGCAGTGTCGTTTCGGTGGGCAGGTTTCCCAAAAATCGGTTTCGGGAAATTTCAATGGCTTTCAGTATGATCACTGAAGGCGCAGGCAGCCGCGATCACCGGCCGCGGCTCGTCGGCGGATTCCCGGACCCCCTCTCAATCCGCGTCGATCCCCAGGGTGGTGCAAAGCGAGCGAAACGCATCGGCATGATGCGCCCGCGACGAGTGAATATGCTCGGTTTCGGTCAGGAATCGGAGCCGTTCTTTGCGGGGCACGCCGTGTTCGGCGAATATCGATTCGAACGGTGCCGGATGTTCGGCATAAACGATCAGCAATTTATGTTCGTCGAACTGGACTTCCATCGGCGTTTCCGGGTCCAGGATCGCGATTCCCGTACAGCCGTCGTTGAGCAACAGGTCTTCGTAATCGTACAAAAAACTTTTCAGGACGGGCGTGTCGATCTGTTCGCGGTAAAGATCGTCGTGGCCTCGCATATTCCTGCCGTGGCTCGATTCGAGGACGACATCGACGGTAGGACCCAGCGGTTCGAGCAGGTCCAGGAACGCCTCGAAGAGCCGTTCTTTCGAGACGCTTCCCATGAGTACGGGAATCGAAACCCTGCTCGCTTCGTCCCGGTAATGATCGAAGCGGTATCCTTCTTCCGGAACGACGTTCAAATCGAACGAAGGACGAATCGCATCGGTCAACGTAAAAGAAGCGTACCGTGCCACGGACAGGTGCGATTCCATTTCAATCCGTGGAATCCGGTCGTAGGCGTCGGGCTCCATCGGGGCGGTTTCTTCACGAAAAACATTGTGGAAAAAGTGTTTGAGGAAGCCCATGTTCGTCGTTCGGGTTGGAATGGATGGTTGACTTTTTCGGAAAAACAGGATAGGTTCTATACCGAGGTCGGTCGAGTTTGCCGGTGACGTAATCTAGGTTGCCCGAGATGCGATTGCGTGCCCTTGTTGAAAAATTTCCGGAATAATTCATTCGAAGGGAGCCTAAAGTTCTCCCAACCATAAAATCCGTTGTAAACGTCATGGTTATTCCCGGCAACAAACCGATTTCTGTGTTATACTTCAGCGTTGACCGAGCGAAATCGGCCCGATTCGATTTCGGAAAGAGGAACGGTGAGGCCGTCGCCTGCCAAAGAAAATTTCAACCGCTTTGAGCATATCATGAAACGCTTATCGACCTCCCGATTGAAAAACGGTCACGGAGCAACCGTCTCGCCGCCCGACGGCCTGAATTTTCCCGGTTTGATACGTACGGCAGGCACGATCCCGGCAGGCATGAGCCTGTTGATGTCGGTGTTGAGTTCGGTGTTGCTCTCCGTGTTGATCCCGGGGGCCCTTTTCGCGGAGGGGGTGAATTCCGCCTCGGAAAAACAGACGCCGCCCCCGTTTCCCCTGGCTGTTGAAGGAGGCGTGTTGCCGGTTTTAGACGCTTCGCCCGGTCGGGAGGAAATTCTCCGTTCGATCGGCCGAGGGGTGAATTTCCTGATCGAACGCCAAAACAAGAACGGCTCCTGGGGTTCGGCACATCGTTCGAAAGGCTTGGATCTTTACGCTCCGGGAAGTTCCCACGCCGCTTTTCGGGCGGGTACGAGTTCCCTGGCACTCTCGGCCTTGATCGAAGTCCGGGCCGCCTCGCTCCGCGACGACGAACCGCTGGATTTGGTCGGCATGGGGATCGAACCCGGGAAAATCGACAATGCCATCGAACGGGGCGAATGGTGGCTGTTGGAAATGCTCCCGGACTTGCGGCGCAGCAGTGTCGATTGCCTCTACAACGTCTGGGGACACGCCTACGGGATCGAATGCCTGGGCAGAATGCTCGAACACCGTCCGGGCGACGGGGAACGAACCGCGAGAATCCGTGATCTGATCGTTCGGCAGGTCGAAATGCTTCGTAAATGCGAAACAATCTACGGCGGCTGGTTTTATTACGATGACGGAGGTTTTGCCCGGCCCGCGGAAACGACGGCCTGCTTCGTTTCGGCCACCGGCCTGCTCGCGCTCAAAAAAGCGGAGGACCACGGGATCGAGATTCCGCGGAAAATGGTCGATACGACGGTCGCCTCGATCATCCGGCAGCGCAACCCCGATTTTTCCTACCTGTACGGCGAATACTTGAAAAGCCAGCCTCGAATGCCGATCAACCGGCCCGCGGGAAGCCTGGGACGTTCGCAGGCGTGCAATCTCGCCCTCCGCAAATGGGGCGGGCACGGTGTGACCGAGGAAATCATGGAGAACTGGCTCAAGCGGTTTTTCGGCCGCAACGGCTGGCTCGACATCGGTCGCAAGCGACCTATCCCGCATGAATCCTGGTTCAGCATCGCCGGGTATTTTTTCTATTACGGACAATACCATGCCGCGCTGTGCATTGAGGAACTGCCGGAATCCAAACGGAACATTTATCGACCGTACTTGGCCGAGACGCTCGTCCGATTGCAGGAGCAGGATGGAAGCTGGTGGGATTTCCCGCTTTACGATTATCATCAGCAATACGGAACCGCGTTCGCGGTCCTGTCACTACTGAAAACCATTCCACGTCCGCAAAGCGAATAGGGATCAGAGCCGGCGCCCGTTGGCCGTTTTTTGCCCGGCGGACCCCGCCGACCGTGCGAGAACACGTCCGAGTTCGACCTCGAACACTACGCGTAGTGCAAGCCCGGAACGGAGCGTAGCGCAGACGGGGGCCGTCCCCCGGTCGCTTCACGTTGTTGC
>DOMV01000349.1 GCA_003509805.1 Planctomycetaceae bacterium | reverse complement strand
CTGCGGCGCATTCTCTTCATATTGCATGTTCTGCGGTTCCCCCGGATTGATTCCTTCCGTATATCCGTTGGCACATTTCCGGCAGCCGGCAGGATAACCGCCGGCATATCCGCAAGGATCGCAGCCGGAAACGCCCGCGGCACACTCATCGCCATAATAAGCCTCCGTACTACAGCCGCAACCGTTGTAAATGCCGCAACCGGAATAGTTGAGGATTCCGCCGACCACTTTGAACGGCAGCGCGACGATGCCGACGGCCAATTGACCGATTCCGTTGGCGACCATCATGCTGCCCTGCGTGGTCTGGGCCAGGATCGGAAAACAGGGGCCGTAACCACCCGGCTGGGCAAAGGGTTGGGCAACGAGAACTCCTCCCGTTCCGTAAGGGAAGCAAGGTTCAACCGTTCCGCACGGTCCGCAGTCGGAACACGGGTCACAGGCTCCCGCGGCACCACAACCGTCTTCGGTACACGCGGCCGGGCCGACGCTTTCGATGTAACTGACACCCATGGGATATCCCAATCCGCAGGCTCCCCCGAAGCGGGCCGCTCCGCCGCAAGGATTGCACAAACAGCCGGCGGAAGAAAACGCGAGTGAAAGAACCAATACACTGAGAAAAATTCGTTTCATGGCTTCCCTGCTTGGTGAAGTGCCTGATGTGATGACATAAGTATCCGCCCGTCAACAAGCAAACGCGATCGGGCATGAGCAGGAACATCTGACGGATTCCTTCCTCACAGGGAGAATATCGTCCCGGCACAACCGGAAAATTCAGAAAAAACGAAACAATCGCTAAATTTTAACAGAAAAGCGATGCAGCCGTCAGGCAGGGCAAAATGCAAGCCGGGGTCGCAACAGCGAGAAGCGACCGGGATTGACGCGACGGCCGTCGGCCACGGATCCGGTCCCTGCGCTACGCTTCGTTTCCGGCCGTTATGTTGGGTTTATTGGTCTTCAGGTTGAAAAATCGAACGTGCGGCAGGCGGACTTGACTGAATGTTCGTTCGCATCGCGTTTCCAGTATGCGTGAAGATCAGTACTGTGGAGTCGACACGCCGGGTGCCGGGTTCTCAGGCGGACTCGCAGGTGGAACGGATTCACGGTTTCCCATCCAACCTTGCGGGAGCAATTGGAGCGGATTGAGCCGTTGCCAGTAGGGTGTGTTGGTCGGTTGCGTCGGAACCTGCTGAATCCGGGTTGGATTGAACCGGACCGAAGTGACTTCAATGTCGTCGATATGGACTTTCCCCAAGCCGCACAGAGAAAGAGTAAGATAAAGCTGTCCGTCGCCGGGAGCGACCCGGTAAAACGCAAACGGTTGCCATCCAGAGGTTTTTTCGAAACGCAGGGCGAGCGATTCCCCGCCGATGTTGTCGAAAATCATCACGCCGTCCGTACTCCCGGTGATGCGTTGCGGGATGTTGATCCAGCCGCTTATGCAAAGCATTTCCCCCGTCCGAACCGGGATTCCGGGATTGGAAATCATCCAGATCGGGGCGGTTTCGATCATGGAAACCGGGACCGCGGGATCGCTTGGGCGTACGACCATTTCGATTCCGGAAAGGCCCGACCGGGCCGCGGCGCGGGAGAGCATCGCTTCGGCGGCGACCCCCTCGATCCGGTGTTTCGACGTCATCCATTCGCTGGTCCATTGGGAAATGTCTTCCGCCGTTCCACTCGGCAGGCGATTGACATCGCGTTGGGCGCCGACGGAGCGATTATAGGTTTCCAGGTAGAGCGGCAAATTGTGAAACGAAACCGAAACCGGGGTCATTTCCGGCTGCAAATCGAAACGTGTTCCTTTCATCCAAAGATCCCTTGCCGCCGCCCTGATACCCCGGGTGGCCCGTTCCGCCTGTAAATAAGCGGAGGAATAATCCCTTTGTTCGAACAGGCCCGCGCACAAATCGATCGATTCCTGGGTCAGGTGGAGAAGCGATTCCTGCTCCTCCATCCCGATGAGCGGCGTTTTGTCCCGTTCGGGGATCCGGCCCGCGGCCTGCGCCTTTCTCAACTGCGTGAAGGTCGAATCAAAGGCGGTACGCTGTTTCCGGGCCAATTCACATGCCAGGTGGGCCGCCCGAGCCCCCCACTCGCGCGACCGTTTTTCGATCCGGCTCCGCACGGACGGATCACTGGTGAAAAAGATCAACGAGTTCAGGTTGCCTTCGTCCAGATTGATTTTCGAACCGCCTGCGACCCGTTCGGTGTCGATCGGACGCACCCCGCCGGGAATCAAATGAAAAGCGTCGTAATCGTCGGGAATTCCGGGAATCACGTAGGAAATATTCGGCGCAAAGGCCGGGCCGATCGCATGCTGGCTCTGGGGCTCACGCCAAATCGGCAACAAAAGCCGCGACCGGTTCGTTTGAAGCAGTACGCTGGAGAGCGAAGGGTTGTTCGAATTGAGTACCGTAACCGCCGTGCCCTTGGAAAACCATTCCTCGATCAGCGTCAGTTCCAGGTTAATCAATTCAAGAGCCAGGCGGCGGTATTCGGTCTCGGGATCGTTCGCGTTCAGGGGCGTATTCGAAGTGAACACCAGGCCGTGGCTTCCCGAGGCGATGGCCATGTGGACCATCAATTGCATCTGCTCGAAAAGCACCTGGGGGCTTGCGCCCACGTCGCCACCGAACAGTTCCCATTGCATGGCCATCCGGGGATCGGGCTGCGTCTGGATCGTACTCCACGACGGCGTCGCCGGATAAGCGTGATATTGCAGTATCGCGTTTTGCCATTGCGTGTATTTCCGCAAATCGAAGGAGGTGAACATCGGATCGCGTCGGAGCAACAGGATTTCGATGAACCGGCTGTACTCCCGCGTTCCGCTGTCGGTCGAACAGATCAACGGCCGCGTTCGCCGTCGATCGGCCGCCCGAATCGCCTTGCAGAGTTGATAGTACCCGTTGATCGCCGTTTCCGTATTCAGGCACTGATCGCCGATGTTCCAGGCAAGCACGTTGTCGTAGACGGCATTGGTCAGGGGAATGACGTTCGCGGCACCGGGGAGATTGGGATTTTCCATTGCCGCCAATTCGGCTTGCGACGGGGGAGAACAGATTAAAAAAATCCCGACCTCCCGGGCTTCCTGCAACAGTTCCAGACTCGGCGTTCCCGTGACCCAGACCGCGTTGAATTTCATTTCCCACAGCAGGGAAAGCGGTTCGCCCCGGTATTCGATCGCCCGGACCCCGATCGCCCGGTCGCCGTCGATGACAAGCGATTGATCGGACATCCGGATACGCATGTTTTCGGTAATCAGGATTTCATTGTCGTTCGGATTACGATACCGTGATGCGATTCCGTTTGCCGGAATACTGCCGGGAACAGGTCCCGCGGCGGGCGTTGAAGGAGCCGTCGGCGCAAACTTCGCCGATGCAAACCCGGCCGTCGCGATATTCGCGGTGCTTCCTGACGCGGAGTTTCCCGGCGCGGAGTTTTCCCGGGCGGCGGACACCAGGCCGATCGGACCGTGTCCTTTTCCCGTCGCATGGGAAAAGTGCGCATGGGCACCGATTTTTTCCCCGGACATGGAACGATAATCGGCGAATCCGGCCCCGATCCCGGAAGTCCATTCGACCGCGCCGATTTCATTTTCCATGCGCGAGGAGGGCAGGAATACCGTACCGGAACCGGCCTGTAATTTGAAGGCGACCAGGTTGACCGGATCGAACCGGTAGGAAGGTGTCCGCCGGGAAACATCCTCCACCGCCGGGAATTCCTCTTCCCGTTCGAAAAGATCAAGTTTTTCTTTATCCCAAAACCGCAACGCGCCTTCCTGTTCGACGTCGTCGATCAGGAAACGGATTTGCGCCCGGTTCCCTTCGGCATAAAGAACCAGTTGCCGTACATATTGTTCCCGGAGATCGATTTGAATACCTGCCAACTCCGAATCCCCGCGAAGCATCTTGGCCGCTTTGTCGGCAAGGGGAACGAGATTGATGCGTCCGCTTTTATCGTGAAAGGCGAGCCGTTCCCATTCCCCGATTTTCGCGTATTTCATGCCGGCCACCAAAAACGTGACCGGTTTTCCGGTGCGCGGATGGATCGTATGGGGTAAAACGATCTGGACGCCGACGGCCAGACCGGGATGATCCGATTTGACCCAGACGGCCAAATCGAGATCTTCGATAAGATGCGGATAATCCAATGGATATCCCAAAAGCAAGCTCGCGTTGGCCGGGAAAAGGCATTCCCATTGTTCACAACCCGCTTGCGCGGAATCCGTTTGTGCGGAATCCGTTTTCCGGCGAGATTGTTCCGCGGAGACAGTCGCCCCCACGATGCTCACCCGGTTTTCCACTCCCAGGCAGCGCCAAC
Source organism: Planctomycetaceae bacterium (assembly GCA_003509805.1). Classification (GTDB taxonomy): domain Bacteria; phylum Planctomycetota; class Planctomycetia; order Pirellulales; family Thermoguttaceae; genus UBA8133. The sequence continues at coordinate 4,039 of DOMV01000349.1, read as the reverse complement.
GAACTCCCGAATCCGTTTCCGCGGACAGGAGCGATACGGAAAACGACCCGAAAACAAGAAAAAACACAATTCCCTTGCGTCCCACGATGATTGATAAGCCTTTTAGGTTGATTTGCAGTGAGGAAAACCGCGCTGCGCCGCCCGGCTCAATGCGCAAACGGCGGGAATACTACGAAATTGATCGTCATCGGGAAAGGGCACTTTTTTATCGCAATTTTCGTGTTTATGTGAAATTTTACTTGAATTCGAGAGAATTTTCATTTGGAGCTTCCCAATTGCCCGCTCCCGGTAAAAAAAAGAGTAGAATCATTTATAGTCCGTGAACGGCCTGACAGTCCTCCCGCGCACAATCGCCCGCCGCTCGAACGATCCATTTATGTCATTGTGCAAACAGAGGTTGGAAGCGAGTGAGTGCGGCCGGCGGACTTGACCAACTGTTCGTCTTCATCGCGTTTCCAGTATAGTCCGTGGCGGACGGCCGGATGGCTGCCGGATGGCTTCCAGCCGTGAGTACACGGCGGTCGCCCCAGTGTCGGCTCCGGGAAAATCCGATGGTTTTCAATACACGCATATTCGATCCATGAGCCGTTCTCTTGAATATCCAGACAACTCTCCTCGCGTTCCCGGGACGCCCCGGGCGGGAGAGCTCGAAGAACTTTACCGTTTGGCCGAATCGGTCGAGGAACCGCTCCGCACGACGCTCATGGAAATACTGGACCGGTCCGCCGAAGGAATGCGCAAACGTCGAAGAATGTTCGAATGCATCCAGGAATCGCTCTGTCAGCTTCGCCTCGACATGAAATATATTTTGTTCGATCTCGAAGCCACAAGGCGGGAACGCGACGATTATCGGCGGCGTCTGGAGGAATATGATTGAGCTCCCGGCCAGGGCGGTTTTTCTTTTGTTCCGTTTTCTACGCGGAAGATCGTTGCCGGCGGTTCACGTTTCGACGACCGCCCACATCCCCGGTTCCTCCTCCAATTCCAGCTTGCAACGATAACGGTCGACCGGTTCCGACAGCAAATGTTCACGAATCGCCAAATCGTAAAAAGACAAGACGATTGATCGGGCCAGCGTTTCGGCCGTCGGATTGCCCGGCGGATTGATTGCCTCTTCGCCCCTCGGTTCCGGACGAAAAATCTTCCCCGCGTTTGTACCGAGTACGGTGCGCAATATCCGGGATGCCGCGACGAAATCGACGACATAACCCGCGCCGTTCAGGGGTCCGAAAATGGTGAGGACGACCCGGAATGTGTGTTCGTGCAGGTCTTCCGTCCCGCCGGAAACGTAGCGGATGGCGTGCGACGCCCTGAAAACCTGATCGGGATGGGCCAATCGAATGGAGTATCGCATTTTGAAACCCCGTGAAACACTTCCTGTGTACAACGTATCCGCCGGACGCTATTGGGGAGGCCGTAAACGGTCCAGCAATCCGGGAATCGCTTTTTCAATCTCTCGGGGTAGTGACGTTTCGGGGTTTCCCTCCGTGTTTGCGGGGGGGGCCGGGGCATTGAGCAAACCCTGGAGAATCGGGGTTTGGAGCACCTGGTTGATCCGGTCTTTGTCCTTCTCCGAAAGTTGCGACATTTGCGATTGAAGCAACGCGCCGATCACGGCATTTCCGGCGACCTGCTTGTCGAAATCCGCCTGTTGCCGCGTCAATTCCTTGATCAAGGCAGGCGCCATCTCTTCCGTAACCGCGTTGATCGTCGAAGCGGCTTTCCCAACGTCCTCGTTGAGCGTCCGCTCCAACTGCTGCCGGGCCTGTCCCATCTGCCGGGCAAGGGCGGTTTCCAGGCTTGCTGCCAGTTGAGTCCCCAGATTACTTTGGACCGTATAAACCGGTTGATCGCGGGGGCCGGTAATCCTGATTTCCGTCGTGAGCGTTTGAATTCCCGCAAGCGTCTCCGTCAGTATCCGGGCGGCCGTGGACCCCGGCGACGATTCGTGCGCGGCCCCCTGTAGCGAGGGGGGCACTATCGGACGCAGCGCGATATTGTGCTGGACGATGCGAACCTGCCCGTCGATTCGCACGTTTTCCGGATCGTTCGCATCTTCCCCGAGAAATTCGAGGACGGCGTCCAAGGTCGCGTAACCGAGAGAAACGGCGACGGCCAGTTCCTCCGGATTGCCGAACACCTGCTCCGGGAAACGATAGATCGGGCAGCGAACGACCAGGCGGTCCCGTATCTTGACCCGTTTTTCTTCCGCTTTTTGCGTCGGTTCCTCCGGTCCGACCGATTCCGCACTCCCCGCATCGCCCGCTTCACCCGGATCGTCCATCGATTCCCGGGGAAACGATTCCGTCCGCGTGCGATCCATCCCCAGTTCGACGAAGATGTCCGGAAGGATTCCCGGCCTCAATTCCTGCCGGGCTTCCGGCGTGCGCAAGGTTTGGGCGATCTCGTCGGTCAGGATCGGCGACACCGGCATCGCTCGACCGGAAAAACAGAATTGAGCGACCATCGGCATCGTTCCCGCTTCGAGCGGGTGCGCAAAATCGCAGACTTGTCCCAAAAAATAAACCGGCGTTTCCCCGAAAAGCAATTCTCCGTCGACGTGGAGCACGTCGAGCGCCCATTCGGGGCCTTCCTCCATTCCCGGAAAACGGACGACCGTGCCGCGGTTCCGCGCGGGAACGTCGATACCGAGACGTTCCTGCCAGGATTCCCGTTCCGGAAGGACCGAAGGTTCGACCAACGAACGGGCCCAATCGCCCCAGACGAGCAGGCGTTGATATTCGTTGCGAAGCGCCTCGCCGACGATTCTTTCGGAAATTTCTTTCGGATCGATCTTCGGAATGGTCAAGTCGTCCAGTCGTTTGGTATCGTTTTGCCTCGCCGCGGCAAGCGCTTTCATGTCCGCCTGTCCCTGTTGCCGGACTTTTTGAAGTTCCACGTCGACGGACCGGATTTCCTCATCGATTTTCGCGAGTTGTTGGAGAATCAAACGGACCTGGACCGATTTGTCGCCTGCCTGGTCGACGCTGTTGAGAAGCAGTTGCAACTGCTTCAAATGGGTTTCGATCGTACCGGCCCGCGATTTGAAGCGGGCGGCTTCCTCAGGCCAGCGTTCTTGCAGGTTTTGCATCATCCCGACCGTCTCGAATCGCGCAAGCAGCCGGGTGGCCGTTTCATTGAAATCCACGCCTCCGAACAACAGCCCCAACGATACGGATGCGGCATCCCCGATCTTGCCGTCGCCGGTCGAAAGCGATTCGGGCAACGATTGTTTGAGCTTCAGCCAAAACTCGTCGGGCACAAACATCCCTTCCTGTTTCCCGGCAAGAGGATTGACATGAATTCGAAGTCCGTGGACGACCCCTTCCCTGATTCGCCGGCGTCGATGGAGCAGGTCGTTGTTCGCGACGCTCAATGCCACGGAATCGGCATGAAGGATTTCGCGCCCGCCCTGTTGTCCGCCTTGTTTCGGGTCCGTCAGCCGCAACCCCTTGACGGCGGCTTTTTTACCTGGAAAATCGACATGGAGCGTTTCGATTTCGGCGTTCATCGACGTTTTCCGGCCGACTTCCCAAAGAAGGAGGCGACGCAGGGTTTCATCGAGGCGCGAAAGACAAACGCCCAGGAGCATCACGATCAGGATGCAGCGAGTCAGTAATTTGAACATGGATGATTCTTCGCGTTTGATTCGATTTGCACTACCGACGCCATGCCGGTGTCATGTCCACGCCGTCCATTTCGCGTACAGTTCAAACAAAAACGCCGACCGGTCTTGATCGTTTGCAAACGGCTTCGTTCGGCAGCATTGTTCGCCGGAGAGCTTTGATTTATCCACGTGCCCCATTCCGCCTCACTTGGCATGGGTTGTGCTTGTCTCGGGGGGGATTCTTGTTGAATGCAGCCCATCGCACGTCCAAAGGCCGACAACTTTCGGGTTATGCAGGTAGTATTCGACAGGTGGTATTCGACAGGTGGTATTCGATCCGTTGACATCGTTCCGACGGCCCTATACCGTGGACGATAACGATTCCGAAACAATTTGTCAAGGTTATACCGGGAACGCGATGAAAACGGACAT
>DOMV01000450.1 GCA_003509805.1 Planctomycetaceae bacterium | reverse complement strand
GGGCGTTACCATTACCCCGGCTCCGGTCTCCGGGAAAAATCAGGGACCGTACTGGATGCGTGAAAGGGCCGGTTTCGCCCGTTCGGGGCTCTTTGAAACCAACCCTGCCACACCGACGTATCCGGCTGCGAACACCCGGACGCCACCGCAACGACCGTGAGAAACCGCCCAAAACAAAAGCCGGAACGAAGCGTAGCCGAAGTGACCGGAGAACGCCCCCCTTTGCCTTCCGCATTCAGCACAATCGCCATGAATACTGAAAAAATGACAAGCACCGCCGATCCGCCGGCCCGATGCGAGGAACTCCCCGGGATTCCGCGTCGACCGGATATCGCCGGTCCGGATATCGTCCGGCACAAGCTGGTCTCGAATTCCCTGGACGAACTGGATACGCTCAATCATTACTGTTTCGGGGGATGCCGCGACATGTCCCGGCAATTCCGCATCCTCACGGTCAACGACGGTTCGGAAGGCGAGGAATCGCTTTTCCTTGCGGCCCAGTTGATGGGAACGGATTCGATGGTCGTCCACTACGATCCCTCACCGTTGGTGGTCGAACGTGTCCGGCGTCGCGCGGAACAATACGGCCTTCTCGGACGGATCCGGTTCACGTCGGGATCGCTGGTCGAACTGCTCGCCTCGCTCCGGTCGAAATCCCAATTGCTCGCCGTCCGCCAGGGAGAAAAGGAGGAAAAAGCGATCGAGTACGGCCCTTTCGATTACGTCCGTTGCTGTGGGGCATTCGACCGCGCGGAAAATCCGCATGATCTGTTTGAGTTGACGACCCGGTTTCTCAAGGAGGACGGCGTTCTCGGTGTTTCCTGCTTCGCCCGCTACGGACGTGAACCGTACCGTCAAATGCAGGCGCTGGCGAAACTCCTCGACGACCGTCGCGGTCGGACCGGGGACACGATCGCCCTGCTCAAGGAATTCATGGTGTTCGCACCGACGAGCAACTGGACCCGGATGGCCTTCGACCAGCTTTCTCCGGAAATCCGTCGAATGAAGGACGAAGCGTTTTTCACGGAGTTCCTCCGAGAGGACGGTTTCGCCCCCTCGATCGTCCAGCTTTACGACCTGCTCGACGCCCGGTTGATGGATATCGCCTGCTTCGCGCGGGAAACCCGGTTCATGTACCAGCCCTGGTTCGCCCAGAACGATCGGAAACTGGCCGATGTTCTCAAGGACCTTGCTCCCCGGGATATCCAGGCGGTGTCGGAAATCGCCTGGGGAAATATCGAACGCCACTTGTTCTGGGCTTCGCGCGGCGAAGCCCGGACGGCCGATCCGGGCGATCCGGACAACATCCCGTTTTTCAACCATTTTTCCAACATGAAGCGTTCCTGGTCGACGCTCCTGCGCACGATACCGGAAGACGGGGTACTCACGATCGAAATCTCGATCGGTGAGGATTGTTTTTCCCTCACCCACGCCTGGAACGCTGTTTTACGCCGTTTCATCGAATTGCTCGACGGCTACAAGACGCTCGGCGAAATCGCCCTCGTCATCCGGGAAGAAACGCGGGGCGAAATGGGAATCGACGAGATTCTCCGGACGATCACCCTATTCATGCACGGGGCCGCCTTGGAGGACATTCTCCTGTTGCGCCATAAAAACACCCCGCTGTTGCCGTTCACGGCCTCCCACCTGCGTGCCGCGTAACGCGGCGATTTTGATTCCGTCTCGATTTCGACCCTTTTTCCCAGGCGATGCCATGTCCGTCAAACCTAAAAAAACCGCGGAATTCAAACCCGGCCTGCTTGAGAAATTCAGCGAATCCCTGTTCCCGGCGGCGCTCGACCGACGCCGGACGGCAGCCCTGAAACCCGCGACGTCGTTGAGGATCGACGTTGCGCGAACGACAAACGAATGTGGCGAAATCGCCGCGACGGCTCCGAAAAAAATCGCGGCATCGAACGATCTCGCCGTCGATTCGGCGACGCAAACGGTCCGGAACCAGTACGAATCCATGCCCTATCCGTTCCGGAATCCGGAGGACGATAAAACGCAGATTCTCACGACGTACATGGACGATCTCCCGTACGTCAACTATCGGTGTTACCGGGGACGCCGCAATTTCGACAAGTCGTTCCGCGTTCTCGTCGCCGGGGGCGGGACCGGCGACGCGTTCGTTTATCTCGCCGCACAGATACACCGCCTGCCCAAGGCGCACATCGCGTACGTCGATTTGAGCGCCGAGTCAATGAAAATCGCCAAGGCCCGGCTCCACAACCAGTCGATCCGCATGAACGCCCCGAGGATGAAGGCGATTTGCTCCTACCATCACGCCTCCCTGCTCGATGTCGGTTCGCTGGATATCGGGACCTTCGATTACATCAATTGCAGCGGGGTCCTCCATCACCTGGCCGATCCACTCGAAGGATTGCGAGCATTGAAAAACGTGCTGAATCCCGGCGGCGCGATGGGGATCATGGTTTACGGTCAAATCGGACGGACCTCGATTTATGCCGTCCAGGACATGATGCGGATCGTCAACCGCGGCGTCGAGGATCCCGAACGGAAGATCAGGAATACCCGCCTCCTGTTGAAGAATCTTCCTTCGATCAATACACACCGGATCAGCAACCGCTGGGTCGACGTTCCCAATTCGGTGGAGCTGTACGACCTGTTTCTCCACAGCCGGGACCGGGCTTACACGATCCCGCAGCTTTACGAATGGATCGAATCGGCCGGCCTGTATTTCAACGATTTCTCGCCGACGCAGAAACCGTTCGTGGACCACCGGACCGCCCCGGTCAGGCTTTCGCGGAAACTGAACGAACGGCTCTCGAAAATGTCCGATCGGGACGCCGCCGCCGCTTATGAATTGATTTTCGGGTGTACCAACAAATTTGAATTCCACCTGTCGGATTCCCCCGACGCCGACATGGATATCCATGACGAGGAAGCGATTCCCTTTTTCGGGACCTTCGCCGTCCGGTTTGCCCTGCGGGACCGGTTGGTGCAACTGACGCCGCAGGAAGCGGGAAAACGAATCGCGGTGGACATCGAAGGCCCGGTGCATCGCGTTTCCACCCGGCTTGAGACGACCTCCCTGGCGATCTCGGCGTACCACCTGATCGACGGCAGACGAACCATGCGGGAAATTCTCGCCAAGCTCCGGTTGCAATATCCCGGCGTCAACCTGGAAACGCTCCGCGCCGATCTCTTCAAGGACTTGAAACCGGCGATCGATTCTTATACAATTCACTTCATGCACCCGTCCGGAAATCCGGACAATCTCGTGCGAGTCTGACCGGCGGAGCACGGATGTCGGAGGATGGTCCGGAAGGAGGATGTGTCACGCGAACCCTGTTCCATGCGAACCATAACCTTGTTACATGCAAACCGTTGAAACGTTGACCTATAAGGACGGCGTCCTGACGCTGATCGACCAGACCCTGTTACCTGTCGAATTGCGGAAAATCGATTGCCGTGACCTCGAATCCGTTTGGGAGGCGATCAAAATGCTCCGTGTTCGCGGGGCTCCGGCCATCGGGATCGCGGCCGCGTACGGCGTCTGTGTCGGCCTGCAAACGGCGGGAACGAATCCGTCCAAAGAGGCGTTTTTCCGGCGTCTCGACGAGGTGATTCCCTATCTGGCTTCAAGCCGACCGACGGCCGTGAACCTGTTTTGGGCGCTCGACCGCATGAAGGCCAAGGCCGAATCCGTCCGCGCAGCCGTCGAAACCGGCGCGGAGGTGTTCGCACTCCTCGAAGCCGAAGCCCGCGAAATCCATGAAGAAGACCGCCGGTTATGCCGTGCCATCGGTCGATACGGCGCGGAACTGCTCAAAGACGGCGATGCGTTTCTGACGCATTGCAACGCCGGGGGCTTGGCGACCGCCGATTACGGGACGGCGCTCGCCGTCTTTTTCGCCGCGACCGAAGCCGGGAAGAAAATCCACGTATACGCCGATGAAACCCGGCCGCTCCTGCAAGGGGCCCGTCTAACCGCCTGGGAACTCCTTCAGCGCGGAATCGACGTGACGCTCATCTGTGACAATATGGCCGCGATGGTCATGCGACAAGGAAAAATCAACGGCGTGATCGTCGGCGCGGACCGGATCGCGTCGAACGGCGATACGGCCAACAAGATCGGGACCTACGGTGTCGCGGTGCTTGCAAAGCATCATGGCATACCGTTTTACGTCGCCGCACCCTTTTCGACGTTCGATTTCACGCTTGCCGACGGCGGCGGTATTCCGATCGAGGATCGCGACCCGAAAGAGGTTTCGCACGGTTTCGGCAAACAAACGGCACCCGACGGCGTCGCCATATACAATCCGGCGTTCGATGTGACCCCCGCCGGGCTGATCGCCGGCATCATTACGGAAAAAGGCGTGATCGCGCCCGTCGACCGTGAGACGATTCGAAAAGTGTATGAATGAACCGCGCGTTTTCGCGATATTCTCGCCGCTTTTTCTTCAACCATGTTTTTTCATGTCCCTTTTTGCCCGACATTCCAAACCGGACGGAACAATAACGGACGCCGAGGCGCGGGAAACGCTTGCCGAAGGTTTTTCCAAGGCGAAGCTCGATGGCAAACGTGTGCTCGTCCTGATTCCCGACAATACGCGGACTTGCCCGCTGCCGATGTTGTTCCGCTGCGTTGTCGATCTGCTTCGCAACCGGGTCCGGCGGCTCGATTTTCTGATCGCGCTCGGAACACATCAGCCGATGTCCGACGAAGCGATCGATAATATGCTCGGACTTTCCCGGCGGCAGCGCGAGGACGGGTACGGCGATATCGGGATTTTCAACCATGATTGGGCCCGACCGGGGACCTTTCGGGAAATCGGGACGATTCCGGCCGACCGGATCGAAACAATTACCGGCGGGTTGATGCGGCAGGACGTCCCGATCGGNNTACGATCAACTGGTGATTCTCGGCCCGACCTATCCGCATGAAGTCGTCGGCTTTTCCGGCGGATTGAAATACTTTTTTCCGGGAATCTGCACCAGGGATTTCATCGACTTTTTCCATTGGCTCGGTGCGGTCATCACCTGCTTCGACATTATCGGCACGAAAAAAACGCCGGTTCGCGACGTGATCGACGAGGCCGCCCGGATGCTGCCCCGGCCCGTCCTGAACGTCAACCTGGTCGTTCGCGACGGCGACCTGGCCGGATTGTTTATCGGCGATCCGCGCGAAGCCTGGTCGCATGCCGCGGACTTGTCCGGAAAACTGCACATCGTCTACAAGGCCGGGCCCTACCGGACCGTTCTCGGTCTGTGCCCGGAAATGTACGACGAACTCTGGACCGGCGGCAAGGTCATGTACAAGCTCGAACCGATCGTGGCCGACGGGGGCGAACTGATTATTTACGCTCCCCATTTCAGCGAAATTTCCTTCACGCACGGGGATAACATCCGGAAAATCGGATATCACGTTCGCGATTATTTCCTCAAGCAGCCGGAACGGTTCAAGGATATTCCCGCCGGGGTCAAGGCCCATTCGACCCACGTCCGCGGCTTGGGAACCTACGAAAACGGCATCGAGAAACCTCGGATTACCGTAACGCTCGCGACCGGGATTTCGAAGGCCGACACGGAGGCGGTCGCCCTGAATTATCGTGATTGGCGTTCCATCGACGTCGAATCGATGCGCAACCGGGAAGCGGAAGGCGTGCTCGTCGTCGATCACGCCGGCGAGGTCCTCCATAAGCTGCGCCCCGCCTAGAGTCAGTCATTGACGGAAAAGACTCGCCACGCTGTTTCCGGAGCACGGTGTTTCCTGAACACTGCGATAAAGCCCCATTGGCCGCGAATGGTGAGCCTGGCTCCAAGGTTCCATTGTTTCGCGGAGAGCAGTATAGCTATTCTTCCACAATAATCGGCCTGAAACCGACGTTCATGACTTTCTGCCAGGGTTCGTAAACGGCTCGAGCGGACGCTCCGACGACCTTTGGCCGATCCTTCCAGCTTCCACCCCGAGCGACGACTTTGCCTTTCGGTGTGTTGTTTGAATCGGGGATCGTCCACTCCCAAACATTGCCGATCATGTCATACAACCCCCACGGATTCGGCTCGTATTGCTTCACATAATCGCTCACGATCCATTTGTCCTCGAACCGGTCGTCGCGGAGCGGGAAAAGCGAATCCCTCGGATAGGAACGCCGGAGATGTAGCGTACTTCCCGCTTCCCAAGTGGTGTACGTTCGACGCACCTCGGCTCCGGAAAGATTGGCGTAATTCGAGAAATCCGTATCGCGGTTTCCGTACCAGAAGGGCGTCTCGGTCCCGGCGCGGGCCGCCCATTCCCATTGGGCCTCCGTCGGCAATTGAACCTTTTTCCCGGTTGTTTCCGAAAGTCGGCGGCAGAACGCTTCCGCTTCCTGGAACGAAATTCGCGCGACCGGTTGCGACGGATGATTTGCGATATATCCCGGCGTGACATGATCTTTGCCGTCTTCACGGAGATACCGCGTGTCGTGGTCAGGATCGAAGATTCCATATTGACCGTTCGTAATTTCCGCCTCGGAAATCCAGAACGGTTTTTCGATCTTCACGACTTTGCGCCGGCGTTCGTCAGGCAAACCGTCGAGTTGGCCCATGATGAATGCGCCCGCCGGAATCCGAACGAAGGAAATACGACGATTTTCGCCCATGTCGATTCGAACGGCCGGCACCGGCGGCGAGTTGGGTTGCATACCATTCTTCAGTGGCCACCGTGGTGTCGAAGTCGGCTTCACGATGTCTTTGATTTTTGGCTCTCTCGCGGTTCCCAAGTCGAGAACGAGCATCGGTTGCACCGTTTCCTCGCCCCGTTGCATCAGAACGGCGGCATTCCGGTCAAACGGCCAGTTCGCGGTGTTCAAAGTGTCTGAAACGGCATGTTTTTTAACGACTTCATCTAATGCGGCAGGGCTCAATTTTTTGATTTCGTGTTTTCGTACCGAACCAAGAGATCGCCGATATTCCTCTTCCGGGTTCGTGTCGAGATCGGCATAAAGTTCGGAAAGCTCCAAACGCCTCTCTTCGTATGTCGGATTGATCCATTGACCGCGATACGCCGCATTCAAGTCGATCCATGTGTACAGCCGTTCCCAAGCCTCACGATCCAATTGGACGTCGTAATGACCTTTTTTCAATCGCTGAATCAACTCGCTGACGCTGGCGTGGTAGTCCATGGGTGGCAGAATATTGAGGTCCGATTCCGGGCCGGGCCGCCAGAGAAAAGGATTCAGCGAGGCATAGGACGTATCCGTTCGCCAATTGCCGGTGCGGTGTGCCTCGAAAGACAAAAGCCCTCGCTCTTTCTTGTTTTCATCGTGGTGGCAGGCAATGCAGTGCTTTTCGAGCAGCGGCTGAATTTCCGTTTCGTAACCGAAGGGTCTCGCGGCCCCGTACCAAGGAGTGAGCTCCCTTGGCGGTTGATTGGCCGCCGCAGCTCGTTTGCTCGGCGTGACATCCAGCGGCGTTTCGTGGCAACCGATACAACTTTGCACTTCGCCCGGCATGCAAACCGTCCAGGACCGCATGAGTTGGATCGCCTGCCCTTCGCCGTCGAGAACCTGGATCGAAATCGGCGTATTAGCCGGGACCTTGAAACAGGCCGAACCGTCTTCCTCGACCGGAACGGTTCCGAGAACCCGTTTGATGTCCCAACCGGACACCATGCCGACCGATTCGTGGCCGCCGCTGTTACGGTAACCGTAGTGGTAGGCAAATATCCGCAACGATTTCGCCGTGCCCCGTGGAACGCCCTGTAAGCCGGGACCGTGGTAGACGTCGGTGATGAACATGGTGCCTTCCTTGTTTTCCGGATCGGTCATGTCGGTGCGGATGGGAGGGCGTTCGCGCGCAACGAGCGGCATCGCATGAAAGAACGAATCTTTGTCCGAATCGACGATCTTGATCATGTTGTCGAATCGGTCGACCAAATACAGCCCGAACATGCCTCGCGACGCTTCCTTCATGCTGACGAGGTAATAATTTTCGCTCAGCGGATATGGGTAGGCAAATCGATACTTCGCGATGCCGCCCTGGTTGTCGTACATGTTGCCGACGACGTCGCGACCGAATCCGGGAATCTCCTGGACACAGCCCGTGACTTCTTTCGGGTAGACCCGCGGGTAAAGATTGATATGCGAACCTTCTTCACCCCATTCTTTCGAATAGGGATCGTAACGGAAAGGGTATTTGGAGGCGATGCTCGGGTCAAGCAACATCAGGCGGCCTGCCTCCGGTATGCCGCCGCCCTGCGTGTGATGTCCGCTGACCACGCCGAGTACCATGCTCGGATGCCCCGGAACGGCTCGCGGATTTTTGAACGCGGTCGGAAAGCAGGAACCGCTGCCCCAAATCGCCCTTTGCTGACGTCCGTCCGGTTGCATGGCGAAAAGGATGCGGCTCATGTAATGCGGAATATCGGAATACTCCCAGCGCAAATACATCACGCGACCGTCGTGCAACAGACTCGGGTGCCAATCGCTGTCCTGCTCGAACGTCAATTGCCGAACCCGGCGATTTTGTGCCGGCTCTTCGAATGTGCCGTCGGTTTTCAATCTGCCGGTTGCGACGCGATAGAGGTTGACCATGACCCTGTTCCCGTCTTCGCACGGCAAACCCTGCATTCCGGCAGTCGATGCCGTCACAATCCGGCCCTCTTCGGGAAGATAACAGGAATCGAACCAGTCGACGTCTCCTTGATCGTCGGGCGTCAGCTCGCGGAGATTCCCGCCCTCGACGTCAATTTCGAAAACGGCCCAGCGGTCGTTCGCTTTGACTGAGGAGAACATGATTCGTTTCCCGTCGAAATGCAGGTCGGGATCGCGGATCACGGCCTCGCCCGGTTGGCGATAAATCGGCGTGACTTTCGGTTGTGTCCGCAAATCGCTGACGATGGCCAGCTCGTTGTCCCAACCACGTTTTCGTACCGTGTCGTTGGTATAGGAGTTCAATCCGACAAAACCCCAGCCGCGCTGGGTATTGCGACGAACGACAAGAATTTTATCGAAGTCGAGCAGGGGATTCGCCAAAGCGGCCTCGCGCAAAACGGCGTCGAATTGTTGTCGTCCTTCGGGATTTCTGGCGTCCTTGCGCATCAGTTCGGCCGTACGGTCGATTTCCTTGAGATACTCCGCACCTTTGGGATATTGATCGCCAAAAGTGTCGATCAGGTTCAAGATCATACGCCGCGCCGACTCCGGGGTGTTCACGGGAACATCGCCGTTGTCGTAAGCGAAAACCGGGCTCTGAAGTGAAAGAAGGGCGACGAAAAATAACAATCGTTTCATGACATGCCTCGAATGTGCGTAAACGTACATGGGAATAACCTCGTTCAGTTGTTTTCCTTCGTGTGCATCCGGCGGTAGGCGCCCGGTCGCATGCCGTACCGGGCCAAAAAGGCGTCGCTCATTTGTTGGACGTAATTGTATCCGCTGCGGTGGGCGATTTCCGCGGTGTTCAAATCGGATTCCCGGAGCAACTTCGCGACCGTTTCCAGTTTGGTCGCGACAATTTGTGCATGAAGAGTCCGATGGTGCTTCTCCTTGAAAAGCATCTGGATTTTTCTCAGCGAAACACGGATGTGCTCGGCGACGTCTTCCGGCGTGATGTTGAATCGGGCGTTTTCCCGGATATATTCGAGGGCCTTGCCGAGCGTCCCGTCTTCGATCGCGGAACTCATCGTCGAGTTTCGGGGAACGATCCCTTGCGGTGGGACAAGCACTTGCTCGGTTTCGATTTTCTCGCCGTGCATCATTTTGTCCAATAATTCCGCCGTGCGATAACCGACCGTTCCGCCGTCCAGCCGAACCGCGGTCAAACTGGGTACGGTCAGTTCACATACCGCTTGTTCGTCGTCGCCCGAGACCATCGCGACCGCCTCGGGGACGGCGATGTCGGCACTTCGGCAAATTTCCAGAAACTGCAAGCCGCGAAACGAATTACAGGCCATGACGCCGCAGGGCTTTGGAAGCGATGGAATCCACCGACGGATTTTTTGCGTCTCGCCTTCCCACACGCTGTTGCGATAGATCGATTTCGAATCTCCGCGGGATTCCGCAAACGGCGTTCCCTCAAACTCGTTGAATGAATGGGCGCGAGGCGCGACCGTTGCGTGAAATCCCCGGCAACGATCATCCGACCAGAGGATTCCACGCTGACCGATGTACGCGAAGTTCGTAAAGCCGCGTTCAAGCAGATGTTCCGCCGCAAGACGGCCCACGGCGGCCTGGTCGATAAAAACATACGGCAATTCCAGCGCAAAAGTCCGTTCGTTCAAATCGACCACGGGAATGCCCGTTTTGCGGGAGAACTCCGTGATTTTCGGGCTCGCGATCCGTGATATGATTCCATCGCCCCGCCAGCTCTTGAGCCAGGGCGGAAGCTCCCAACGGGAAAATTCGTAATCGATGCGAATATTCCAGGGACCGTACGTTTTCAAATATTTTCCGATTCCGTACAACACGTCGCGCCCGTAGGAATTCGTCATTCCGACGAGGACGGCGACCTGCGGAACGCGACGTAACTTTACCGATCCGTTGGGCTTATTGCCGTTAGTTTTATGCATTACTTCAGGAGTTCGTCGAAGTCGATCCCTTTCAAGTCGATGACGCTGATCGTATGCGGTGCGTCGGACGCTTCGAGGTCGATATTCGAAACGTACAATTTGTCGCCACGCAGGCAGACTTCCGAACAACGGTCCAAAGCTCCGGCTTTTTTCTGTTCGGCATTCGGATTCAAGCCGTTTTTCGCGACGAGAAGCGTCTTGCCGTTCTTCGGATTCATGACGCAGACTGCGTTGCCGACGAAATCGGCGAAGAAAAGAATGTCGCTGGAAAGAACGCCGCTCGGGCAGACCTTCAAGCCGTCGACGCTTTCGTGCGGCCCCTTGCCGTCGTTCAAATCACGGTACGAAACGACCTTCTTGCCGTTCGTGTCGAGCTTGACTTCGACGATTTTTCTGTCGCCGAAATTCGCGACGTAAAGCGTTCCGTCCTGTGCCAGACCGATGCCGTTGGCTCCGACTTTTTGAGCGCCGTTTCGTTCTTCGTCGGTCGTGGTGAAACTGAAAATGAAATGCGGGTCGCGTTGATAAGGCAAAACGTCCAACGCCTTTCCTTCGGACAATTCGGCGATATCGAAACAAAAAACGCCGCTGATCATCGGCATTTCGACGATGGCCGGATCGATTTGCGTCTCGGCGAGATAAATTTTCCCGTCGTGAATTTCGATACCGTTCGACTGCACGATTCCCGTGACGAGCGTTTCTTCCCGGACCGGCTTGCCGTTTTCATGGACGACGCGAAGGATGCGTGACTTATGGTTCGGATTTCCGCCGAGGCATTGACTGTCGGCAATGTACAGGTGTCCGTCCGGGCCGAAGGAAATACCGAGTGGCGTGACGCGGCCCGTTTCCGGATGGGCTTGGAGTTCAAAATAGGGCGCGACGTTATCTTCTTTGTCGATTTTAAGAAGCCATGCGTTGCCTTTGTCGCCGACGGTCGGGACGGCCAGAATGATGTCGTCGGTTTTCGGGCAAACCGTCATACCGTCGGGATGTTTCATCCCGTCGGGTAGGACGATCCCCTTGAACGGCTTTGTGAGCGGTTCGACGGCATGAACGATGCAGGAAAACGAAAAAATCAGTGCGAGTAGGAACGACGGGATCGCTTTCATGGGAACTCTCCGTGGTTAAACGATTTCGGAATCAACACGACACGCAACGCCTCGCCGCTTTGCATCAAGTCGAAGGCGCGGTCGATTTGGTCGAGTGGCAGACGATGCGAGGCGATTTTTTCGCACGGTATTTGATGCGACGCGATCAGTTCGACGGCTTTGCGGACATGTTCCGGCGTTGAATCGCTGGAGCCGACGACGCGGATTTCGCCGTAGTGAATCAAGCGGCTGTCGACGTCGAGCATACTCTTGCCGACGGGAAGCGAGGCGAACAGGCAAACGGTTCCCCGCTTGCGAACCAACGAAAGAGCCTGTTCCTGCGGCGCCGCAGCCGGAGCGGCGACGATCACGACGTCGGCGCCAACGCCGTCGGTTTCTTGACGGACAATTTGCAAAACGTCTTCCGAAGCCGGATCGATCACCCGGTCGATTTCAAAACCTTCCGCCTGTTGCCGGCGAAGCGGGTTGAGTTCGGTCAGCAGAATTTTCGAGGCCCCGAATGCGCGGGCGACGACCGCGTTGAGGAGCCCCATCGGACCGGCGCCCATGACCAGAACGGTATCGCCGCTTCGAATCCGACATTGTTGAACGGAATTGACCGCACAGCTTGCCGGTTCGGCCAAGGTGGCATGTGTTGCTTCGACTCCGCGCGGAACCTTGACGACATGACCACCCTCCAGCGCCAGCGCCGGAATCGCAACATATTCGGCCATCCCGCCGGGGTACGAAAAACTCATCGGCGCCAGTGCGAGGCAAAGATTCCGCCAACCTTTCCGGCAGTAAAAACATTTTCCGCACGAGATACTCGTCGCCATCACGACGCGGTCGCCGATCTTCCAATCCTTTTTGGCCGACGGAGAAATCTCCTCGACGAGCCCCGTAAATTCGTGGCCCATGACGAGCGGAGCCTTGATTCGGGGATTGCCGTGAAACTTGCTTTTCAAGTCGGTCCCGCAAACGGCGCACGCGTCGACGCGGACGAGAAGTTCACCTTCGCCGCAAACGGGCTT
>DOMV01000094.1 GCA_003509805.1 Planctomycetaceae bacterium | reverse complement strand
ACCGGAAACGCGGTGAAAACGGACATTCGGTCAAGTCTGCCTGCCGCACTCACTTGCTTCCAACCTCTGTGTGTACAGTGACATAAGCGTTTCGTTCGAGCGGCAGGCGATTGTGCGCGGGAAACAACATGCCGTAGTTTCAGGCCGTTTACAGTATAACGCGAACACGTCGCGCGTTTCCCCTCAACCGGTTCCGACATGAAAAATCCCGATCTCGGCGGGGGGATAGGATCGCCGTCGCTTCGGATCGACCGTGACGGGAAGCGAATCGAAATCGAAACGCTCATCGGATTCGACGACGAACAGGCTTCCCTCCGGGGCCGCCGCGTGCAAACGTTCCAGGAGCCCCCGCATTTCTTTTGATTTTTGAACATAGAAATCGTACGGGGGCGAACAAAAAACGATCCACGGGATGTCGTCCGGCGTCCCTTCCCGCAGGTGCGACCAATAAAACGCGTCGGTGACCACGAGGCGGCAAATCGACTCAAGATCAAGCGATTGCAGATTTTGCCGTGCGTTGCGTGCCGTGGGAAAGTGCATTTCGATCATCGTTCCGCCGACGGCGCCCCGGCTGATCGCCTCGATCATCAGCGCGCCGGTTCCGCCGAACAGGTCGATCACATATTTTCCCTTGACACCGGGGCCGATCAGGTTGAAAAGCGATTCCCGGACCCGGTCTTTCATCGGACGGACCCGGTTGTCCCCGGTGTACCGCAATTTGCTGCCGCGGAATTTTCCCCCGATAATCCGCAGGCCGACCGCATCCTTTTCGCCCGGTTCGCTACCGACATGCTTTCTCTTTCCCGCCCGATTTTTTTCCGCTGCCCGGGACGGCGTCTTTTGTTGCGATCGACCTTGCTGCGATCGACCTTGTTGCGATGAACCGTCGGCTTGACCGGACTGTCCGGATCGTAATCGTTCCGGCAGGGAAAAATCAATTCCCCGCCACTGACCATCGTTTTGATCGCTGATGGTGAAAACCGTCTCCTCACCGTTCCGGCCGCGTTTCTTTCGTCGTTTTAGACTGCCCATGTTCACATTATACCGTTTTTGTGGGAAAAAACAGGGTCGGCCCTGTCCGAAAGCGTTTTTTTACGTAAGATATACCGGAGGCGCCGGTCGTCCGCTGATGGCCGCCGAATGGTTGCCCGCATGTTCGCGTCCTTGAACTGAATCTCCACCTTTTCCTCTGTTAGTGAGAATGCAACGTATCATCCTTTTTGCCGCCGTTTTATTCCTGTCGGTTTTCACCTCGTTTGCCGTCGCGCAGGAGACACCCACGCAAGAGACGCCGGCATTGGAAACATCTGTACCGGAGACGCCCGCACCGGTCCCGGCCGATCAGACGGCTCCTCCGTCCGCCGCCGCGCAAGAACCGACGGAAATTGCGCAGTTCGAAGACCAGGCGGCTGCGCTGGGCCCCAAGAACAAGGCGTTTATCGACCAGTTCCGTGCTTACAAGGAAATCCTGAAGCAGCTCAACGCCTGGAAAGTCGAATTCCCCAATGCCAACGCGGAACGGCAGGCTGTGATCGAGACCTCCTATCATAATGTGTACAAGGAAGGCGACACGTTGCGTCGCAAGTTGGTCGGCTTCGCCCTCGACGCCTTCGAGGAGGCCCCGAATCAGAGCATTTTCGTCGTCAACCTCTTGTACAGCATGGTCGGCTACGAATTCAGTCGCGACAATTACGAGGTTTCCTACGACATTTTCAAGCGGCTCCTCGCCAAGGGGCTCGAATCGGAAGCGAAAAATCTTTATGTTTTCGGCGCTTTTTCAGCGCTGCTGGTCATGGAGCTGGACGATGCCGAAGTCTGGCTCGCAATCGCCAAGAAGGAAGGCATTCTGGACAGGTATTTTCAGGAAATCGGGAAAACCCAAGAAGGTCAGAACAAGGTTTATGCCCTCGCGGAGATGGTGCAACGCATGCCCGAATACCGGAAAACCTGGGCCGCGGAACAGGAAATCCGCAAACGGGAAGCCGAAGAAGGAGCTGCCGATCCGGAAAAAAAACTACCCCGGGTCGTTCTCCATACGACCAAAGGCGATATCGTGCTCGAACTTTTCGAAGACGACGCGCCGAACACCGTTGCCAACTTCATCAGCCTGATCGAAAAGGAGGTCCCGGGCAACCGGCATTACTATGACATGACCCCGTTTCATCGCGTGCTGCCGATGTTCATGGCCCAAGGCGGCGATCCGACGGGAACCGGCATGGGTGGTCCCGGCTACACGATTGCCTGTGAATGCCGTAAACCGGATTACCGCAAACACTTCCGGGGGTCATTGAGCATGGCCAAAACCTTTGCCCCGGATACCGGCGGTTCGCAATTTTTCCTGACCTTCGTGCCCACGTCGTCGCTGGACGGCAAACACACCGTTTTCGGCCGCGTCGTCGAAGGTATGCCGGTCCTCGCCGAGATTCAGCGGGTCGACCCGGCTGACGAGGAAGGAATCATCCCGGAAACCGATAAAATCATTAGCGCCGAAGTGCTCAACAAACGCAACCACGAGTACAAACCGCAGACGATCCCGGACGCCCGGACACGGTCCGGTTATTGACGGGTCAAAATGGGTTCGCGTTTCCGGCATATCCTGGAAACGCGGTGAAATTGGTTNNTGGTTGTTTGGTGAAGGCTGCTTATTGCACTCACTCGCTGCAACGTACTTGTAAATATCGGCTTGCACGTTTCGTTCGAGCGACAAGCGATTGTTCGCGGAAACCGTTTCAGGCCGTTTGCGGTATAGGTCAACCGGTCGTTTCCCGGCGGGCGCGGCTCAGATCCCGGATCACATTCTGACAAGAGCGGCCCGACAAGAGCAAAAAGAACCGGAACGTCTGTTCGCCCCGTTTCTTGTTTCCCCCGCTCGTGTTTCGACGGTTTCCGGCCGGCCCGCTGAAAATCACGCTTTCTCTTCCAGATAGCTGACCAGCGTTTTCTTCGGCTTCGCGATTTGGATAATCATCGCATATTCTTCGAAGCCCTTGTCGATTTTCTCGAACATCGCTTCGACGCTTTTCAGCGTGGCCGAGGGGAAAAGATGCTGAAGATTCTTCATAAACCGCTCTTTTTCGAGCCAATCTTCGCGCACCGCCATCGGCAGCAGCGAAGAAAGCGCGACGGTAAAAAGCTCCGGCTGCGTCTGCGCTTCCGCGGCGCAGTCATCCAACCTCAGGTGATTTTCCAAAAGGACGACCAGTTGATCGGGCAACTTCCAGTTACGTCCCAAGAACGACGCCGCATCGGCGTGATTCCAACCGAAGGTTGCCTCTTCCAATGTGGAAAGTCGCTCATCATTGGGCGGCGCGAGCATCGCGAGAACGGCCCCGTATTCCTGCGGGCGCTGCTTGAGCAGGAGCGGTAAGGCCATATCCTGGAGCAAGGCGCCGGCGAAGGCCATTTCAGGATCGCCTTTTTTCAAATCGAGCAGCGCGAATCGGGAGAACATCGCCCGGCGCAGCGAATCCTGCCAAAGGGCGTTGACGTCGAAATTGCCTCCCCGGCTTTTGGGAATCAGGCTGAACACCGCTTTCCAGAGGACGAAATTCTTGACGATCCGGATTCCGACCAAGGCGATCCCCTGTTTGACATTGGAAATGGAACTCTGAAAGCCAAAATAAGAGGAGTTGAGGAACTTGAGTACCTGGGCGGCAAGGCCCGGGTCGGCTTCGATCGGGCGAACCAGGTTGTCGATGTTCACTTTTGAAAGATTGCTGTCCAATTGCAGAACCGTCAACGCACTATGCGGCATCGCGGGCAATTGTTCCACGGTCAAAATCTTTCGAAGTTGTTCCATTGCTCCGGGATCAGTCATGGAAGTCTAAGAAAAAAAGGGATCAAGCGGACCGCCTGCTCCGAAACAGGAAAAACGGGAAAATATGTTGCTCTGTGCGAAAAAATGCGACCCCGGGCTTCGGAGTCAACCCGCGCAGCCAAAGGGGCCGTTCATCGCCATGCTCCGGAAACCTCTTGGCGCACTTGGCTGGTTGATGGGCTCCATTGGCTCGGTTCATCTGCTCATTTTTTACGCAGAGCACGGCAGAACCCGCACGGCAGGCCCCCCATTCTAACCGCGTTTTGGCCTATTTTCAAGCACGTTCGTTTTTTTTATGCCCGGCGGCATCGGTCATGCGTCGGTTATTCATGAAATTCGAGTGTCTTAAACCCTTTCTGTTTCAGCATTTCGTCACGCCGAGCCTCTTCCAGATCGTGTTGCATCATGTCCTTGACCAATTCGGCGAGCGTTCGTTTGGCGGTCCAACCCAGTTTTTCCTTCGCTTTGCCGGGATCACCGAGAAGCAAATCGACTTCCGTCGGGCGGAAATACCGGGGATCGATGCCGACAATCGCTTTGCCGGTCCGGGCATCGACACCCAGTTCGTCGATCCCGCTTCCTTGCCAGACGATGTCGATATCGGCTTCCCGGAATGCCGCTTCGATGAACGCGCGAACGGTCGTGGTCGTGCCGGTGGCAAGGACGTAATCATCCGGCGCATCCTGCTGCAACATCAACCACATGCCCTCGACGTAATCGGCGGCATGCCCCCAATCCCGTTTGGAGTCGATATTGCCCATGAACAGCTTTTCCTGGAGCCCCAGTTTGATCCGGGCGACGGCCCGGGTGATTTTGCGCGTTACGAACGTCTCACCTCGCAGGGGACTTTCATGGTTGAACAGGATGCCGTTGCAAGCGAACATGTCGTAGGCTTCCCGGTAGTTGACCGTGATCCAGTAAGCATAGAGCTTGGCGACGGCATACGGGCTGCGCGGATAAAACGGCGTCTTTTCCGATTGCGGGGTTTCCCGCACGAGTCCGTACAGTTCCGAGGTCGATGCCTGGTAAAACCGGGTTGTCTTCTCCAGCCCGAGAATCCGGATCGCTTCGAGCAGGCGAAGCGTCCCCAGCGCATCGGCATTGGCCGTGTATTCCGGGGACTCGAAAGAAACCTTGACGTGCGACATCGCGCCGAGATTGTAGACCTCGTCCGGCCGGATTTCCTGCAACAAACGAATCAGGTTCGTCGAATCGGTCAAATCCCCGTAATGCAGCCGAAAACGGACATCCGCGTCGTGCAAATCGTGGTAAAGATGATCGATGCGATGCGTGTTGAAAAGCGAACTTCGTCGCTTCATCCCATGGACGATATAACCTTTTCCAAGAAGGAGTTCCGATAAATACGCCCCGTCCTGGCCCGTAATTCCGGTAATAAATGCGACTTTTGACATGAACTTGGGGGATAAATGGGAAAAATTTCAATCGTGTCCGGTGCGACGACAGCGCGGCACGGTAACAGTCTATAGAAAAGCGGCAGGAAAGGGAATGGGACACATCGGATAGGGACAGGATAGGAAAGACGCAATCCCATCCTTCCCTACCCTGCGTGCGCGATGTCGGCGCGGGAAACGATTCCGGCGGCAACCAATTCGGCAGCCCTGCTTTCGAGTGCGATCATCCCGTTTTCCACGGCCAGGCGGTGCAACGTCGGGGTGTCCTGCCGTCTGAAAAGCGCGCGAACAAAGTCGCTTTGGTCCATGGGAAGGGATTCGGCGATGAGAACTCGGCCCGAAAATCCGGTGTTGCCGCACTCGGGACAATCTCGGGACCGGCAATCGGCATCTGTATCAGTATTGGTCTCCTTTTCCGTACCATGCTCCATACCGTATGCCGCGCAAGGGCATCGTTTGCGTAAAAGCCGTTGATTGATAACGCATTGCAGCGTACTTCGGATCGTAAACGGTTCGATTCCGATTTCCAGCAATCGGCCGACCGCCTCGACGGCGCTTCCCGCGTGCAAGGTGCTGACGATCAAATGGCCTGTAAGTGCCGCCTGCATCGCCGTTTCCGCAGTTTCCCGGTCGCGGATTTCTCCGACCAGGATCACTTCCGGGTCCTGTCGGACGACATATTTCAACATTCGAGCCAACGTCATATCGCCCTCGGAATCGATTTCCACCTGCGCAACACCGTCGATGACCCGCTCGACCGGGTCCTCCAGGGAAAGCAGGCTGCGGAGCGTCCCTTCATACCGCGGTCGGGCGATGATCTCCCGCAACAGGGCGTAAGCCGTGGTTGTTTTTCCACATCCGGCCGGGCCGCTCAACAGGATCATGCCGCCGTCGCGCCGGATGGCCTTCGCGAGTTCCGAACGAATATCCTCCGGTAATCCGAGATCGTCGAGCCGTTCGAAACGGTTTTCCACCGCGAAAAACCGGACGACGACACGTTCTCCGAAGATCGTCGGCGTCGTACTGACTCGCATTTCCAGGGATATCCCTTCGATCCGGCCGGCACGAATCCGGCCTTCCTGAGGGACGTCGACCTGGTAGGTCAGCAGGTGGGCGAGCACCTTGAGGCGCGCCGCGATTTGCGCCGAATGTCGGTCGGGCAGTCGGCCGAGAGGATAGAGCATCCCGTCCCGTCGAAAACGGATTTCGACCCCGTCTTTACCCGGTTGAAAATGGACGTCGCTGCATTCGAGCGTCGCGGCTTCGCGCAAGACCCGATCAATCACGGCAACCACGGCGTCGCCGGGAGCATGGCACGCTTCTTCAAACCATTGCCGTATCGTCTGGTCGGAATGCAACATTTTATCGAAAATTCTGTCGAAAAGCCCGGTTATATCGGAGCGATTGAAAAATACCGTGCCGAGCGACACCGTCGCCGATTTGCCTCCCGAATTGTCGGCTTCGGGAAACGGGAACGTGAAATTGGCACCGGATTCCAGTATATCATCATTTCACTTGTTTTTTGAGGAGAACCACAAAAAAAGTTGACATTTCAGGTACCGACATTTATAATCGTGCGGAAGGGAGTTGGAAAGCCTCAATGGTTTTCAGTACGTCTTGAAACCGAATTCCGATACATGATTTCAGAAATCCCAAACGGCTTCGATCACCGTATACCATCTATCCCGTCAACGGCCTGAAACTGTTCCCGCGCACAATCGCCTGCCACTCGAACGATCCGTTTGTGTCGTTATACAAACCGAAGTCGGAGGCGATTGAGTACGGCAGGCGGACTTGGCCCAATGTTCGTTTTCATCGCGTTTCCAGTATATTTTCACCCGGTTTCATGTCCCATAAGGAACTCATTCAGGACGCGGCGGAAAATCATACGGGACACCGCGCAACGACGCTGGATCATCCCGTCCGGGTCGATGAGGAAAAACCGGCTTCCGAACAGCGGATCGTCGATTTTTCGGACAACGCGGAGGCGTATTTCGACCGGGAACGCTGGCGGGCGGTCGGAGACGATGTGAAACGTTATCCGGATAAGCAATCGCGGGGATATTTGCGGGCGGCCGGGTTATCTCCCTTTTCCGTGGCGATTCTTGCGGTGGTCGCCCTCGTTGCGGGAATCGCGGGTGTGTTGGCGATCAATATCCTGCCGAGCGTTCGTTTTTTCCCGCCCTCGACCTACCGCAAGCCCGGTTTTCGTTCCATTCCCGTTCAATGGATCGGGTATCATCAAACGGCGGCCTTCTCGGTTGGAATTTCACGTGGAAGTTGCTTTTGCGCCGATGCGTCGAAACGCCTTTTTATCGGCTATGACCGGCAAGTCAGCGTTTTTTCGTCCCAAGGCATACGGCTCGGCACGTTTCCGGTTTCCGGTTTTCCGCAGGCGATTCTCCTCTCCGAAAAGGATTCCCTGTTCCAGGGCCGATTCCTGGTCGCCTTTCAGGACCATATCGAGGTGTACACCCTGAACGACGACCTTACGGCCGTTTTGGTTGCGCGTTGGAAACCGTTCGAGGGAAGCCCGAATATCAGCTCGCTCGCCTTGGGGCCGGATGCGCTCTATGTCGGCGACGCGGGTGGAAAGGTCGTTTACAAGTGCGCCGCCAACGGCAACATCCTGAAACGAATCGGCTCCCCCCCCTCGGAAAGCCGTCTACCGTTCTCCCGAAACCGTTTTTCCGACAAAGATTCCCCGGACGAATCGGAAGAGCGGGACAATCTTTTTCCCGGCTTCGTCATCCTTGCCGTTCCGAGCCTTTCCGTTTCGGTTTCCCCCGAAACGGGGCTGCTTTATGCGGCCAATCCCGGCCGGCATCGCGTCGAGGCGTTTACCCGGGACGGTGTTTGGGAACCTTCCTTGTCGTGGGGGGACAGCTCCTCGGCCGGTTTCGTCGGCTTTTGCGGATGCTGCAATCCCACCGGCATCCAAGTCCTGCCGGACGGCTCCATTCTCACGGTGGAAAAATCGATCAACCGGATCAAAATTTACAAACCGAACGGCAAGCTGGATACGGTCGTTGCCGGTTCCGAAACCCTCGACCGTCTCCCGCAGGGAATCGTGGAACGCGGTCGCCGCGACATCCAGCGAAACCTGTTGCCCGGCGCGTCCCAATCTCCGGTCCTCGTTTCGCCGCAGGGGGACCAGGTATTCGTTTTCGACCCGGTCTTTCAACTCGTACGCGTGTTCGACCGGATCGCGGAACGTTGATCGCCCGGTCGGCGAAAAGGCACACGGCGTACGAGGTATACGGGAAACGCGATGAAAACGGACATGCGGTCACGTCTGCCTGCCGCACTCACTCGCCCACAACTTTTGTGAATGCCCGTGTTTACGCGGATCGTTCGAGCGGCGGACGATTGTTCGCGGGAGGATTGTCATACCGTTTACGGTAGACAACCGCCGGAAGGGAACGCGGCGGATCGCGCCTAATCCCGCTCGGTGGATCGTTTTTCAATCACGCGCACCATCGCGCTGCCGAGCGTACGCAAATCAGGTTCCCCGATGACATAGGGGGGCATGACATAGATCAGCTTGCCGAACGGACGGAGCCAAACACCGGATTCGACAAATCGCCGCTGGAGCGACGCTTGCTCGACCGGCTCTTTCATTTCGACGACCCCGATCGCGCCGAGGACGCGGACATCGGCGACCTGCGGTAAATCGCCGAGCGGCAACAGGAGTTCCTTTAAGATCGCTTCGATTCTCC
>DOMV01000305.1 GCA_003509805.1 Planctomycetaceae bacterium | reverse complement strand
GTCCGTCGAGCCGGGCGCGGTCACGCAGCAATGCGTCGCCGGTGATCCGGCTTCGACCGAGCGCCATCGCGTCGTCGGCGATCCAGCAGGTTCCCGCTTGGGAAAGATTGTCGTCCGCCTCGACGAACCCGCCGATCTCGCCCGTTTTGACGTTGCCGAAGTCACAGAGCGCCTTGATCCGGTGGACCTTGCGACCGTCCGGCAATTGATGCGATTGTTTTTGAATTTCATATTTGAGCATGTTTTTTCGTGTCGTTAATGTTCAATCGTCTTCTTCCGCAAGCAGATGTTTCAAAGCGGCGAGGCACTCGATCAGGTACGGCTTTTCCCAATGCTCCCGCAGTTCGACGGCGAAAACCTCGGCGTTGTTGGACGGAAGACGTACGGTAATGCAGTTTTTCAAATCGCGATTCTGATAGAGCCGCTGTTGCCGGGTCTGTTTGTTGAGTTTTTTGCCGAGCGCTTCGGCGTTTTCGTAATCCGGCGGAGCGATCTCCTCGCGGGGCGCTTCCTCGACTCGCACTTCGTACTCGCCGCAAACGTCGATACACGGAACCGGATCGTCGATTTCTTCGGTGAGGCATTTTCCATCCTCCAAAAAACGACAAGTCACACAGGTCGCCCCCTCGGGAACGATTTTGCCGCCGAAATTGATCCGGGACGTGTTGACGGGAAACGACGGCTGCTTTTTTTCAATGATATTGTTTTCAGATGAGTTTCCCTCTTCGGGAGAATCCTCTTTTCGTCGAAGCCCGATGCGAGCCGTGTTTTGTTCGTAAATTTGATCGCCACGTTGCACGATTCGAGTTTCTATCTTGTGAATTTCACAAGATAGTTCCATCTCACGTCGAATACTGCCAACGGTCACATGATGAACGCCGACATCTTTTGAAATCTGGCTATTTGTTGATTTTTCGCCATTCTTGTGCAGGAACGCCCGTCTGACCGCATTGCGTTTGTCGGCGTTTGTTCTTCGAATTCCATGAGATTGATTGGCGATGATCGCCGCCCAACGTGCGTCCTCCACGTCGCCAAGTCGTTGCTCTACGAGGATTTGATCATTCGGTTTGACCAGTTTGTGTGCGGCAAGCCGGTGAAATCCGTCGGCAAGGATGATTCGATGGTTCGGCTCGTCGTAAAAGACGAGCAGCGGCGGGAATTCGACGCCGGACTCCATCGCCTCGGCATATTCCCGAACCGCCTCCTCGTTCCAATCGACGCGGATTTGCGTATCGAGATCGATACAAATCCGTTTCGGATCAATCTTGGTTGCCATGCTCTTGATCGATTGAGGGTTCGGAATTGGGTAGAAAGGCCGCGAGAATCGCAGCAAGCCGAGGCAGGTCGTCAAGTTTGACAACGGCGACCCACGGTTTTTTGTTCTGGCGATGCAATACGAGCGGAATTTTCGTTGCGGCATCTTGCGTCGCTTGGTCGAGTGCCTCGTAAAGCCGGAACCGCTCTGTCCGTTTGCATTCGATATGAATATCGGGAATGTCGACGATAACATCGGGCGAATCGGGGCTCCCCTGGAACTGGACGCCGCGCCGGGCACTCACGCCGAAAACGCGGGACAATTCATGAGCGAGTTCCCGTTCGCCGGTCTTGCCTTTGTTACGGGAGAAACTGCCCATGAAATTTTTCCTCCTGGTGTTCGCGGAACATGGCTTTTTCGGCTTCTTTGCGGAGCAGATCGAAAAATGAAAACGGACGGGTCGGCTTCGGAACATTCTGCTCCTGCTCGTCTTCGAAGTCGAATTCGATAATCGTTTGGGTAATGCGGATTTTCATTGAATGGTTCCTTGACGTGAGTGAAAATGTAGCGATAATGATTCGTTGTCGGGGCTACCACGGCGCGTTGTCGGGTTTCGGAGCGGGCGTCGCCTGCGGATACTGCTCGGCCTGCGATTGCGCGGCGGGACTCGGCGGCGGCGTTTGTTGGATGAGTGATTCCCGTTTCGAATAGCCGCGCACCTCGTTGAAGATGGTGCCGGTCGATTCGTCCTTTTTGAGTTTCACGTTGATCGTGAGCGGAATGTGGTGCAATTCATTGGAATCGCGGGGTTTCAGGACGCCGACGGCATGGCAGATCGCCGAGAGGTTTGCGCGGGCGATTTCCACGGTTTTTTGCGTCGGATGATTGAGGCAAAGCCGGTCCCAGACCTTGCGTCCCTTATATTCGCCGTCGAGGACGGTGAATTCGAGTTCGAGATAGCTGCCGTTGCCGGTCTTGGTCGGCTTGAGTTCGGACTTGGTGATTTCGACGTTGTACTTGTCGGACGGAATCGCTTCGACCGGCTGGGACGGGTCGACCTGCGAAGCGTCGAAGTTGAGTTGAGCCATGAGGTTCTCCAGTTGATAGGTTGATCGTTCGGCAAAAACGGAACCGGGAAGGCTGCCGGAATCCGTTTTCGGTCCGAATAGGTGTCGGTTATTGCACCGTGCGATTTCCGTGGATCGGAAACATTTCCGTCTGGTCGCGGAACATGTCGCAGGTCGTTTCGTTTTTCAGGAAGGCGGCAAGAATTGCTTGGGTACGTTTGTAAACGTCGCGGCGAGTTGCTTCCTGCCGGTCGCGAAGCGTGAGGAGCCAGGTCCGGTATTCCCGAATCAAGCTCGCGGTCGGGTGTTCCGAATCGTAACCGCGCAGGATACGGCAGAATTCGAGCAATTGTTCCGCCGGAACCGTGAGATAGGCGCGAGCGAGGACACCCATGACGACGGCATCATTGACTCCGGGAATATCGGTCATGTCGACGGCGAAACGAAGTGCACCATTGTAACGACGAATCATATTGCTGATTTCCACGGCGGTCAGATCGTCCTGGTTCTTGCAGAACCGACCGGCCCACATCGCCTTGAGAGCGCTGATGTGTTTCGATTTGATCGTATTGTCGTTGAGTTCGAGCCGGACGA
Organism: Planctomycetaceae bacterium; assembly: GCA_003509805.1. Lineage (GTDB taxonomy): Bacteria > Planctomycetota > Planctomycetia > Pirellulales > Thermoguttaceae > UBA8133. The sequence continues at coordinate 5,354 of DOMV01000305.1, read as the reverse complement.
CATCCAGAAGCGAGCGAGTCTTTCCGTTGTCGATGGATTCGTGTGCCAATTTATTTTCGTTCAAGAATACGAGCATTGGGACGCTTTGTCCGGTTTTGATGATCGCGGTAAGCCGGTGCTGGCCGTCGATGATGATTCCTTCTGCGTTGAATGCGATCCCCTGGTGAGTCCGCTGCCAGTGCCCGGCCAGGATTTGACGGACGTATTTGTCGACGAGCCTGGGCTTGAGCGGACGATTGAAACTGTTGTGCTTAAGCCATTCCTTCGCCATTGCGGGCGTAACGGTGACGATGAAACAGTTCGTGTACGGTTTCGCATTTTCCGGTAAAGCAAACATGTTTGATTCTCCTTTTGGGTTGAAATGGTAACAATGCTGATTTAATGATTCAAAAATTCGTTCTGAAGATTGGAGATGATGGTTCTGGCAAGTTCAGGATCGTCTTCGGCGAAAATTCGCCGAAGCAGGCCGTAGGCGAGCTTTTCACGATATTTGATTTTGAACAGAAAATACAAGCAAGAGAGCAGCGGCTCCGGCGAGTGTTCCGGGATATTCTGGATCGTAAAGTTGTGGATTTGCGGCACGAGTCTGTTGGGACAAGTTTTACGCATCTCGAAAAGTTCCTTGCGTTCCACGTCGCTGATCCAGTCGAAGTAATCGTCGTTCGGGTCCGGTTCGAATTTGACTCCGCAACTGTAACGATCCTTGACCTTCGGGCTGCTCTTGAGCGACACCGTAATCGTTTCCGAAGATTTGACTTTGGTTTTCGTTTTCCCTGACTTCGAGCGAGTTTTCGCAGCCGCTTTTTCTTCGGCCTTGAGCCGGTTGTATTCCTTGTTGATCGAGGTTCCTTTCTCGCCTTTGCGGAGCTTTTTCTTCGTTTCCTCGTCGGCGTGTTCCGCAATATATGCGCCTTTGGTAAGACTGCCGCTGGAAACACCGGCCATTTGAGCCAGTTCCTCACGGGTTTCCTTACATTCCGTCAATGTTGACGGAATGTTATCCTCATGATGCAGGTCATTTCTCTGGCCTTGCCTTTCCTTAGCCTTAGCCGCAAGAACATCCTTGAGTTTCAGGGCAAGTTCGATCCTATGGTAATCCGCCAGGTTGCGACGATTCTCCTGGTGGCGCCCGGCCCAGAGTTTCGCATCGTCGAGGTTTTCCAGGACGATATGCTTGATCGCATACGGAATATGCCGCTTCATGCAAATTTCGTAACGATGGTGACCGTCGACGAGAATGTCGTTCCAAACGATCAATGGGGACAAACAGCCGTCCTTGACGATGCTCTCTTCGAGACCGGCAAATTCCGCCTCGCTCAACGGAGGGAGAAGATGTTTCAATTCTTCATTGATGATGATGTTCTGTGTCATGATTTGATGATGTGCAAATGGGATGCTGTTGTTCAGTCGATGTGTTCCGCCCAAATTTGGAGCAGAAAGTGCTGAGTCGCTTCTTGCCCACAGCGTTGTTCGTATTGCTTCAACAGTTCGTGGAGAAGTTCGCGAACATATTCGACGGGAAAATGATCCACGAGAAAGACGGTCAACTCTTCCGGCGTTGCATCCTCACGAACGAGCAAGGTTCCGTTGTCTTCGTTCACGAGGACTTTCCGACCAGGCGTTGTAGCCGGTGTGACCATTAGTGGAACGGCGGCGTTCTCGACTTTGAGGCGATTGTATTCCCGGTTGATACTCGCTCCCTTGTCGCCCAACCGAAGACGTTTTTTGGTTTCCTCGTCGGCAAACGAATGGATATATTCGGCCTTCTGTAATGTGTTGCGAGAAACTCCGGCGATTTTGGCCACTTCGGAAGCGGTATTAATCGGTTCTCCCGAAATTCGTTGGCTTCCGCCCGCCATGCACTGGTTTTTCCTGGCTTTTTCCGCAATGGCGGCTTTGAATTTCAAGGCCAATTCGACGCGATGGTAGGCGGACAGATTTCGTCGGTGTTCCTGATTATTCCAAGCCCAAAGTTTCGCGTCTTCGAGATTTTTCAAGCAGATGTCTTTCACCGCAAACGGAATGCCGTATTTGCGACAGATTTCGTATCGGCAATGACCATCGACGAGGACGCCGTTCCAGACGATCAGCGGTGTCAGGCAGCCGTCCTTGAGAATGCTTTCTTTGAGTCCGGCGAACTCCTCAGCGGAGAGCGGCGGCAACAGGTTTTTCAGTTCTTCGTTGATCATGAGATTTTGCATGGCTGTATTTGTGTTGAATGTTGATATTCGATGTTTTATTTCTGAGCCCCGGCGACCAATCCTTGATAAAGGTGGTCCCAGGAGAGCGGCAAAATGTCCGGCAAGTTGTAACGATTTTTCGCGACGCCGACCGCTGAGGGATTACAACGGAGGATGCGACCGCCGCCGCTCTTATCTCCTTTCGCCGCACTGAGTTCGCGAGTCGCCAGGAGAATCGCGTCGCACCATTCGCAGAGGTACGCCGCAGCCAACTTGTGGAGCCGGGGGCTGAACCGGTCGAAGGTCGACGATTCCGGATCGGTGAACGATTCGACCTTCGCATGGGCCAGGATGATCGTGATCATCGACCGTTCTTCGCGGATCGTGCGGAGCAAGTCGACGAACTGCCGCCAGTAGGTCAAGGCGTGGACATATCCCTTTCCGTACCCACCGTCGACGCGTTCGATACTCGTTACGCCGAACAATTTGCAGACGTGATCCCAAACCAACCGCTCAAGCCAGTCGCCGGAATCGAGGACGAGCGTCTTGAAATCGTGCTCTTCCGTCGCGACGGCGGTCAGGTTGTTGATCACGTCGGTATAGGTCTTCGCGAGCGGAAAGGAATCGCAAACGATCTGGTCGAGCCCGTCTTCCGTCGGTACGAAAATCGGTTTCGGCGCGGCGGCGGCAAGCGTCGACTTGCCGATTCCTTCGCTACCGTAAACCAAAAGGCGAGGCGGTTTCGAGCGTTTGCCGCCGTGAATACTGTGCAAAAATGACATGTTTTCTTCGGGTAAATGGTGAAACGATTAAACGATGGTGAGCATGCGGAGTTCTTCGTAGCCGGTGATCCAACGATCCTCGGCCTTGGCGATCTTGAGCCGTTCGATGGCGGCTTCGATCTCGCCGCGAGCGAGCAGGAGCGTTTCCGACGGCAATTGCCAGACACCGCAGCGATACGGTTCCTTCTTCTCGACCGCGACGATGAAGACCGGCACGAGTTCGCCGATCACTTGGCCGAGCACGTTCTGGTAGAAGGCGAGTTGCTGATGATATCCGTAACGCCGAGCGTCGGACTCGAACCAAACGAGGTCGTCGCAGGTCTTCAGATCGACGATACCGAACTCGGGATTCGTCCAGTCGATTCGGATTTGGGAGGGCAAATCGCGGTACGTCGCGCGAACGACGCCCTCGGCACGACCTTGTTCGAGCAGTTGGCAGGCGTAAGGATTCTGCCGGACGCCGGAGTTCATGCACGAAATCAACTCCGCTTTGTCGAACGGAATCACCGGCTTCTGCTGGGCTTCCTGCCATTCGAGAAACTTTTTCGTCGTGTTGCCGAACGGCTTTCCCGTCGCGGGATTGATCGGACCGCCGACGGCAAATTCCCGCTCGTAAACGTCGAGTCCTTCGAGAATTCGCGTGTGGGCGGCACGACCGATGAAGTAGGCCGAGCTCTCCTTCTCGTCGACCAACCCGGCACGGCGACGTTGGTAAAGGAGCGGGCAGCGCATGAAGTCGATCAGCTGATGGCTCGAAAGATTTTCCTTTGCCTTGCCGTGATAGACCTCGGCGGGTTCGGTTTGCAGAACGTTCAGATCAATGAGTGACATTTTCTTCTCCGTGGTGATTGGTTGCGTTGTTCATTCGATATATGGCGGCGTGACTCAAACATGTCGCATGGAAAAATAAAATTTTTCCGAAAAAGCTTTTTGCCCCGAGCCGGGGCGGGCGGTCCGCTTCGCGTTCGAATGGTCCGCACCCCGCTGGTCGGCTCACGTTCACAAATAATCTTGAATGATTTTCGACTCGCCGAGCAATTCGCGAATTCTCGCGATTTTTTGAGACAGTAACTTTTTTCCCATGCCGAGCCGGTCGGCGGCTTGCGTCTTGGAAAACCGGAAGAGCATGTGACAAATCGTTTGCAGTTCGTCGGGCAGTTCGCCGACCGCCTGTCGGACTTCGCCGAGGAAGACAATTCGCTCGACGTCGTTGAGTTCCGACGACGGATAAAGGTTCGTCAGCGGATGGTCTTCCTCTTCGAGGTTGTCGACACTCTCGCAAAACTGGTGTTTCATCCACCGTTTTTTGAGGCGAAAACGGTGAATCTCCGACTGGATCAACGTGGCAAGAAAGGTTTCCCAAGTCGCGCGGGCCGAGTCGTAACGCTTGGTCGCTTCGAAGACTGCGATGAACACGTCTTGCGTGAGGTCGTCGCATTCGTGGAAGCGGACGAAGCAGCGCCGGGTCGCGTTGCGCAAAAGGAGGTCGATTTGCACGAGGGTCTCCTTGATATCGAGGTCGTTCGGTGTCATAATAAATTCCTTGTCGAATATGTGTGCGGTTAATGTCAATCGTCGAGGCCGTAATCGTAAGAGTAGTAGGGGCGTTCGCCGTTTCGTCGGGCAATCCGTTCATCCTGCTCTTCATCCATGATTTCATCCCAACCGGGCTGCGAGGTGCTCTGCATGTGCAGGCGTTCCTCGCGGCAGACGGGACAACAATCGGAGCGATACTGGATTCGGCAATACGGACAAGTTCGAAGTTTTCTTCTGGACATGGTGTTGGGGTGGTTGGTTCCGCGCAGGTCGAGCGCAGAATGTGTCAAAGGGATTTTTCAGAATGGCGTCCCGTTTATCGTCCGGGACCACGACGCCGACTATGAGGATCGGGACCGTGGTTATTCCCGCCACTCACGGCTTGGCGGCGACCGAAGTGAAGTGATCAGGAATTGAGGATTTCGTAAACGGCGATGGTTCCCGTCCGAAAGCCTTCGAGGAAAAACTCTTTGGCGTAGCGGAGAACTACCTGCGGCGTGTCAGGGTAGGCGGGGCCGTCGAGAACGGTTTGGCCGTTCATCGAATCGAGGTAGGACTCCCAGGCCCGTTCGACGAGCGGCTTTTCGGTGATGGCATCCAGCGCCCGGATGCCGATCGGCGGACACATGATCATCCGGGCGCTGAAGCCGAGTTGAAACAGTTCGTTGGCCCGGCGGCGGACTTCGGCGTTCGGCAGCATGAAGACACGGACGAATCCGACCTTCGAGCGGCAGTAAACGCCCCAGCAGCCTTGGCCGAACCGGATGGAGAGGTCGACAAGTTCGTCGCGGTCTGTTTTGTCGATGGTGGTGTTTTGAATTGACATGGCGATAATCCTTTGCATTGAGGTGTTTGG
>DOMV01000192.1:3449-9490 GCA_003509805.1 Planctomycetaceae bacterium | reverse complement strand
TCCCGCGCCGCCTGGACGGCCGGGAGCAGCAGGGCGACCAGGACGCCGTTCGTCGCATACGCTGCCGTGAGCGAGGATTGATCGCCTTTGTATTCGAAAATCAATTGGGAACCCTCCTGCCTGGGAAGGAACATGCGAAAAATTCCTTTCATCACTTCAAACGTCACCGGCGGAACGTTGAGCCCGTTTTCCGATTGCGCATTCTCGATGTTCACGGCGGTCTGGAACGCGAACATTCCCCAATCGATCGTTCCTTCAAGCATGTTGAGGAGCTGTTTGGCATCGGCGGGCTTTCCGGCTTCCAGCGTGAGACGGACATTCGACGTGTCGGTCCAGGAAAATCCGGTACCGGCCCAGCGAAGTTTTTTGGATGCGAGCGTCAACATGGCTTTGATCGGCGCCGCATCGGGTGGGAAATCAATCGCAGCAACCATCTTTTCCGCACCGGGAGGCGTCGCGGCGACGATTTTCAATTCTTTGTCCCCGACGCTTTTCAGCGCTTCGTGAATCGGCAATTCCGTCCCGGCCTGGAAAGTATCCGCCCAATCTTTCGCAACGTCCCGGACATCCTCCGGGGCGAAATGACCCGCGGGAAGAGCCAGAATCAACAAATCGTGAGCGGTAATCAGGATTTCTTTGTCTTCAATTTCTTCCGTGGCGAGATCGACGTCAAATTTCTCCAAATAATCGAGAAACGAATGCAAATCTTCCGGCGTTTTGTTTTTCCACGGCACGGCCATGATAAAACCGACGTTGTTTTCAAGCAGTTTCACATCGACAAGGCAGGCCAGTTCGTCGATCCCGAATTCGCCGACGATTTTTTCGAAATGGGGTCTAACCGCCTCGACAGCCTTGTCCAATTCCTTTTTCACTTCCCGGGAAATCGACCTGACCGACTTGTCATCGAAACCGTAATGCTTGAGCGATTGATCGGATGCCGCGAGGATGTTCTCCTTCAGTTTGTCGATTTCGACGTTCCGCAGGTCGAGATGGAGGAAACCGATCGTCGATTCGCCGATCAACGGGGCGAATGTTTCCTGAGCCGCGAGCGGGAATACGGCGGCAAAAAATACGAACAAGCATGATATGACGAGACGGTTTTTCATGGGACACCTTCTTTTCCTGGGAAAATTGTGGACATCATTTTTTACAAACCGGAAAACAGGGCCGGTTTACAGGGGCCGGTTTACAGGGGCCGGTTTACAGGGGCCGGCTGCGGCAGGACGCTCATTCCGTTCCGATGCAATAAAGCGTCCTCATGCCACGCAGAAAAATCCTGCCGTCCGAAACGACGGGCGAGGAAAGGAACGCGTCATCGATCTTGTTTTCCGCGATTTTCTCGAACGTTTCTCCCGCCTTGACAATCGTACACCAGCCGTCGTTGTTCAGGAAATACAGGTTACCGTCTTTTTCCGCCAGGAGAAGCGACGGGAAATACGTCCCGGCAACGAGCCGCCGCGACCATTTGACATCCCCTTGCACGGCGTCGATACAGGTCGCAACGCCGCCGTCATCGACGAAAAACAGGAGTGATTCGGTACAAACCACCGAGGAGACATCCGGGACATTCTTATTGTGGTCCCAAAGAATCGCGGACCCGGGCTGCTCGCCGAGGCCCCGCGGTTTGGCGGCGAAAAGGGGTTCCCGTTTGCCCCGCACACCGAACACGATACCCGCTTTTTCATTCGGCACGGGCATCGGTACGGTACGGCCCCCTTCCAGGCCGTTCCCGATCCACCAAAGCCGTTTTCCGCTTGCCGGATCGTAGGCGTCGAGCGTGTCGGCCCCGAAGATCACCATTTCGCGCCGTCCTTCATGGTTCCACAGGACAGGCGTGGTGTAAGCATCGCTTGATTCGTTCGGGGCTTCCGTCGTCCGGTCGGTTTTCCAGACTTCGCGCCCGGTTTTTTTATCGAAAGCGACGAGATAGCTTTTAGTTTCCTCGCGCCCTTCGATGCCGTCGAGCCTGTCGTGCATGACCGCAACGATCACCATGTCGTCGAGAAGGAACGGGGAATTCGCGTATCCCCACCAAATCAGGAATTCGCCGTACTCCTCCTGGAGGTTCTTGTGCCAAAGCTCGTTGCCGTCCCGGTCGAACGCGACGACGTCGCCGTTTCCGAAAACAGCGGTCACGCTCTCGCCGTCGCCGCAAACGGAAGGGCTGGCAAGATTGTGGTAGGCATGAAATTTTTGCCATTCGCGCATACCCTTGCGATCTTCCTGTCGCGGGGTTTTCGCGTTGCCCGCCTTCCGTGTCCACACGATTTTTCCCGTGTTTTTTTCAATTCGCAATACCAGCAAATCGCCGTTCGCCTCATCGTGCGACGTAAGAAACACCGAATCGCCGAGGATGATCGGCGTCGAGCGTCCCCAGGGCGGCAAATCCGTTTTCCACACGATGTTTTTCGTTTCCTCACCGGTCGCCTTCCATTCAACCGGCAGGTTTTGTTCCTGCGTTCGGCCGTCATAGGTATTTCCCCGCCAGGACGTCCAGTCTCCGGCCGAAACGAAAGAAGAAAGAGAAAGAAGGAGCACGACGGGGAAAATCGGCACGAAATGTCCGGACATGATGATCGTATGAAGTTGGGCCGTCCGCGCGGGCCGGCATGTGATACTGAAAACCGGTATTCTGCAAGCCATTGCACTCATCCGTGTCGCCCGGGGCCGACCTCAAGGCGTGAAGGCCGTCTCGTCAACGCCGATTGAGCCAATGGTGAATAACGCTGATAAGTCGCTTGGGGTTGATCGGTTTACTGCAAAACGCGTCCATTCCCGCCTCCAGACAACGGTCCTCATCCTCTTTGGCGGCATTCGCGGTCAACGCGATAATGGGCGTCCTCCCGGGACAACCGCCGGGGGCCTCGCGGGAAGGATCATTGTTTTCTTTTCCGACTGCTTTTGGTACGATATTATCCCGTTCCCATTTCCGAATGCGGCGAGTCGCCTCGAAACCGTCCATTTCCGGCATCTGGCAATCCATCAGGACGAGATCGTACCGCCCTTTTTCAAACACCTCGCAGGCGAGTATCCCGTTCTCGACGATGACGCACTCCATGCCGGCATCGGAAACGATTTCACGGACGACCACCTGGTTGATACGATTGTCTTCGGCGATCAGGATGACGGGAACATCCGATTTCCCGTGTTTGTCCGTCGCGGTCTCCCGCGCGACCGTTTCCCGCATCGGGTCGGGACCATCCGGATTTGCGGGCATATCCGGCATGGCCGGGAGCGCGTTTTTCGCCGTTTTCTCCGCTTTCACCGGTGTTCCCGCAAGCAGGAGATCGGACATGCCGAACATCATTTTTTCGGGAAATCCCGCGATGGCCGTATTCACGGCATCGAACAAGGCGGACCCGGAGATCGCTTCATTGGCGACCATGCGTACCCGGATCGTTTCCGGAGGCGTCTCATGAAGTTCATGCTGATTGTCCGAAACGTTTTGCAGGAGAATGATCGGAACCCGACCGCCGGAGGGGGCGTTTCGAATTACGGCAACCCATTCCGCTCCGTCGCGGTTGAAAGAAATCGGGTCTAAAATCAATAAATGGAACGGTTCGCCCAGGGAGGCCGCCGAATTCAAATCGCGAATCGCATCGGCTTCCCGCGGTTGATTCGCAACCTCCATATCCCAGCCCTGGAGCTGGCGCCGCAAGATCACATGGAGGGAAGGATCGGCCGAAACGATCAAGGCGCGTTTTCCGGAAATCGTGACATCGCGAAATCGCGAGGCGTTTGCAACCCCGTCGTTTTTTTCGGGCAGTATCGCGGGCAACGAAAAATAAAATTTCGATCCTTTTCCCAATTCGCTTTTCACGCGAATTTCCCCGCCCATCAGGTGAACGAGCTGCTGGGAAATCGCCAGCCCGATTCCGGCTCCGCCGTACCGGCGCGACCAGGACGAATCGATTTGCGAAAAAGCCCGGAAAAGCATCCCGATCTTTTCCTCGGAAATTCCGATTCCCGTATCGGAGACGGCAAAACCGATCCGTTGCCATTCCCCGCGGTTTTCCCCGACGTTGGGCACGGGATCGGATCTTGCGGAAACGTTTGCGTCGCTTGCCGCCATTGCCCGGTCGTGTTCCCCATCCCGTCGTGAACGGAGGCCGAGGTCGGCCGTTTCATTCGCAGATACGGGCGCGTCGAAACCGACCTCCAAACGAACGCTCCCGGACTCCGTGAACTTGATCGCATTTCCAAGCAAATTAATCAAAACCTGTTGGAGCCGTTCGACGTCTCCGTAGATGACCTCGGGCAGATTTTCGTCGTATTTGCATTGAAATTTCAGTTCTTTCGCTGCCGCGGCGGCGGCAAGAATCCCCATCACCGTATCGACCATCTGCCGCAGGTTGAAAAAACTCGGCGAAAGCTCCAAATAATTATTCTCGATTTTGGAAAAATCAAGTATGTCGTTTATCAGATACAGGAGCGTGCGGCCGGATGCGCGAATCAGGGTCGTGTATTCCCGTTGTTTGGGCGACATGTCGGATTTCAGGAGCAGGTCGGCCATCCCGATCACTCCGTTGAGCGGGGTGCGCATTTCATGGCTCATCGTCGCGAGGAAATCGCTTTTGGCAAGGTTGGCCGCCTCGGCCGCCTCCTTCGCCTGGATCAGTCTCGCCTCCACTTCTTTTTCACGGGTGATGTCGAATGAAACGCAACGTTCGACGATGACGGCATTTTCATAGTCGCGCAGAAATTTGCCGGAAGTGCGCACCCAGACGAGATGCCCGTCCTTGTGACGCAAACGATGCTCGAAATTGCGATAAACATCCGTATATTCGACCGTCCATTCACCGATTTCGTTCAGTCGGTTCAAATCGTCCCCGGCCACGAGGGCATCCCGTTTTTTTCCGAGAATCTCCTCGGGGGTGAAACCGAGGATTTCCGTGACCCTGTCGGAAACATAGATGATCTGGTGTTGGTTGTTCATTTCCCAGATCATTTCACCGGCCGCTTCGGCGATATCCTGGAAACGGTTTTCCGAATAACGGATCGCGGCCGTCGAATGTTCCAGTTCGTCGAGCGCCCTGTTCAACTTGACGATCATGCGGCGCCGCGAGGAAATGTCGATAAAAACGCCGACCAGGTATTCGGGCCTGCCATCACCGTCGTAGACACAGGAAATGCTCAGGTCGACCCAAAGTATCCGCTCGCCCTTTTGCCTGAGCGGGACTTCGGTACGAAAAGGGTCGCGTGCCTTTTCGAACGCCGATTTCATCGCGCTTTTGATCGCTTCACTCGCCCCGACGGTTTCGGCATCCCCGTCGAAAATGAGAATGTCGAACAGCGTCATCGAAGCAAGTTCGTCGTCGTCGTACCCGATGGTTTCACGAAACGATTTATTGACGAAAAGAAAATTGCCGGCACTCCCGATGAACATGATCGACGTGTTGCCCGTTTCCAGGACGGCATGAAGCTGCTGCTCGTGTCGGTACAGATTTTCCGTCTGGCGTTTGGTGCGCTCTTCCAGTTCGAGAAGTTGAGCGTCCGAGTCGACGGAATGCGGACCGTCACCCTGCGTCATCGGGCCGGTTTCTCCCGGAAGGTAGGTCGAGGGGTTGTCGGGCGAATTCGACATGCTCTTTGAACGAAAGATGTTATACCGTAAACGGCCTGCAACTGTTCCCGCGCACAATCGCCTGCCGCTCGAACGATCCGTTTATGTCATTATACAAACAGAAGTTAGAGTCGATTGAGTGCGGCAGGCCGCCTTGGCCAAATGTTCGTTTTCATCGCGTTTCCAGCATCTACCGAAACCGGACCGGTTTTCCGCCCGCCTTTCCGGAAGTACGGTTTCCTCCCGAAAAATGTGCGGAAAATGATTGTTCGTTTTCGATATAGGGCAGGGACAACCGGTTCGGCGACATCGGCACTCGGGCACGACCAACCATTCTACCAAACACCCCTCAAGGCTGTCAATTGTCCGCACAATCACCCATTCGGCAAAAACGGCACAACCGCCCCGCAGGAACCGGTTTTTATGCCGAAGCCGGTCCCGTTCGGCGTGTTGGAATTTATACCGCAAACGGCCTGAA
>DOMV01000192.1:2934-3363 GCA_003509805.1 Planctomycetaceae bacterium | reverse complement strand
TTCACCGCGTTTCCGGTATACCTTCCGACCAGCACGGCCGATCAATCAGGTTTGATCTCGTTCCTCGGGAGCCTTTCCGCGAGGACACATCCCCCAGACGAAAAGAAAAACGGGCAAAAACAGGCCGAGAGCGATCAGGAATTGGCCCAAAACGACCGTGTTGTTCAGGTCGGTCCAAGGAACAAGGGGGTATTCGTATAAACGACTGAAAACCGCTTCGCCCCATTCCGAGTCCAAGGCCGCTGTTCCGAGCGAATCCGCGATGGAAGCGGTCCAACGGGAGGCGATTGAGCAAAAAAACGCCGAGACGATTCCGAAAAGCATGTTTCCGCCGGCCAAAAACAGCCACAGGAACAACAACAACGAAAGGAGATTGTCTTTCGGGAGAAGGCCGATCATCATTCCGAGAGCGGTCCCGAAAGCAATTCC
>DOMV01000192.1:0-2856 GCA_003509805.1 Planctomycetaceae bacterium | reverse complement strand
TGCCGAAGCCGGTTGAGTTTGCCGTTTGGTCCGCCCGTTTATACTGTAAACGGCATGATAATCCTCCCGCGCACCGTTACCTGCCGCTCGAACGATCCGTTGATGTCATTATACGGACAGCAATCAGGGGTGAGTGAGTGCGGCAGGCAGACTGGACCAAATGTCCGTTTTCATCGCGTTTCCAGTATACCCTCCGTGAAAACGGGCTTCTCGAAAGTCGGCTTCGGGAAATTTCAATGGTTTCCGGTATATACCGAAGCCGGGAGCGTTGTCCGCTTGATCCCGTTCATAATGGGACCCCGTTCGTGGTGTACCGCGGGATTATACCCCGTTCGGGCCGGTCTGGACAAGACGAATTTTTCCATCGGTTTCCACCTCCAATACGTGCGGTTCTTCAAAAAAATCCTCGGTCCCCCTCTTTCCTAAATCATCGATGGCCTCCAAATCAACCGCCTTGCCGTCGATTCGATAAATCCGGTCGTTCGGCCGAAGTCCGGATCGCCATAACACGGAATGTTCGGGAACATCGCGCAAAATCAACACGTCGGTTTCCGCACTGCTTTTGCGCAATTTGAGTTCGCGTGGATTTCGCATCCCGGGCGTCTTTTTCGTTCCGGTCGCTCCCTGCAAGTCGTCGAGACCTGTCAGCAGGGACAGTTGTTCCGCTGTCCGATAGGTTGGCAACTGCGAGGCGGGTTCATTCGCCGCGTGCAGAATCGCATTTTGCACAAATTGGGCGATTTTCTCCATTCCTTCGTAGGACAGCCGATCTTGCGTGTCGTCGGGATGGTGATACGGGCCGTCAAAGCCGGTAAAAAACAACAGCGACGGGATGCGTTTCATGTAAAGCGGATAATGATCCGAGTTGATCCACATCGGGTAAACGAAATCAAGATTCAATGGCTCGTGTTCGTCCGTCGCGGTGCAAGGATTGCATTGGCCGCCGCACGGGCCGTCGCACTGGCTGTTGCACCGACTCAGGAATTGACGCATTCCCCGGCCGCTCCGCCAACCGACAACGTACAGCGTCTCGTTTTTGAGTGTTCCGAGCATGTCGAGCGTGAGGCCGAATACGGTTTGCTTTAACGGCCCAAGGGGTGCTCTCGTATAATAGGTGCTTCCGCAGAGCCCGAGTTCCTCTCCATCCCAAAAAGCGAGGACAATCGTCCTTGAGGGCGGCGTTTTCAGGGCTGCCAGATATTTCGCGACAAGCAAGACGGTCGCGACTCCGCTGGCGTTGTCGTTCGCGCCGGGGAAAATCCGGTGTTGCCCGCCCGATTCGCGGCCCACATGGTCGTAATGGGCGCTGAGAATCACGGTTTCCCCGGAAAGTTCCGCGTCGTTTCCCTTGAAGACGCAATGGATATTCCTGTACGGATACTTTTTATACTGAAGACCTTTGAAATTGCCCGAAGCCGACGATTCGGGAGCCTGTTTTCCCGAAGAGTAAACAGGCGGTTGAACGGAAAACTCAACCGGCTTCGGTATACCACCGGGAGACTGGATTTGCGTGATCGCCCAGACGGGCTGCCAGTCGAATTCCCGGACAACCGGCTCGATTCCCATTTTGCGGAGTTCCGCGATCAGGTAATCTCCGGCATATCGGCCCCCTTCGCTTCCCGCAAGGCGGCCCGCGCATTCCTCCGAAGTCAAGACCTCGACGTGACGGCGTAGCGTTTCAAGGTCCGTATCCGGTTGCCCCTGTGCCGAAACCGCGAACAACAGGAAAAACAACGGGAAAAATCGCGTCGGGATTCGAAATCTCATGGTGATGCCCAATGTTTTATACCAGACCTGTTCGGTAACGTCAAAATAGGATGGAAAAATACGCGAATAGGAGACCAAAACCCTCACCATTTTATCCATATTACGGTTGGCGAACAAGTCTACTGAAGCTGGTTGAGTTTTCCGGGCGAGAGCGGATCGACGCCGAAAGATATACCGGAAACGCGGTGAAAACGGACATTCGGTCAAGTCTGCCTGCCGCACTCACTCGACTTTAACGTCTTTTTAGGCCAGTGCTTAAACGGATCGTTCGGGCGGCATGCGGTTATGCGAGGGATTGTTCGCAGGAGGATTCTCTTGCCGTTCGAAGTACAGTCGCGAAAATTTTCGATCGTTTGCATGTTCGTTCTCCTTCAGGTTATTGGGCGATATTCGGATCGGTCCACGGTGTGAACAGTTCATGCCGGATATTCAGGACGCTCATAATTTTTCCGACGACATGATCGACAAGGTCGTCGATCGTTTTCGGATGATGATAAAATCCCGGCGAGGCGGGCAGGATCGTCGCGCCGCATCGGGCCAGTTTCAACATGCTTTCCAGGGCGATCGGATCAAGCGGCGTTTCGCGGGGGACGACGATCAAAGGTCGTTTTTCCTTGAGCATGACGCTTGCCGCCCGCTGGAGCAAGTTGTTCGAAATTCCGTGCGCAATACAAGACAAGGTGTTGATCGAACAGGGAACGACGACCATTCGGTCGATGGCCGCCGAACCGCTGGCGATTTCCGAGAACATGTTGTCATGCTCGTGCCAGCGGACGCAGGGGAAACGCTCTTTTCCCGAATCGCATTCGAATCGCATGACCTGTTCGCCGGTCCGGCTGAAAACGGCATGGAGTTCGAAATCGTGTTTCGATAATTCTTCCAGCAGTCTCAGGGCGTACACACTGCCGCTGGCTCCCGTGATGCCGACGAGTATTTTCATGAAGAGAACTCCGATTTCATAGGCTTGGTCCCAATACGAAAGCGATCCCGAGCAAGAATGGATCGATTGTCGAGCATGGTATTCAGGTGCAAGTTTCCCCAGATATACTGGAAACACGGTGAAATTGGTATCCGTTCACGGCGTTTGAG
>DOMV01000063.1 GCA_003509805.1 Planctomycetaceae bacterium | reverse complement strand
GCACGGGCGCATGCGAGCCGCACAGGCGTACGCGGGCTGCACGGGCATCGACGCATTCTGGTCGCCTCCCGAGCGCGAATCCGCGGCCCAAAACCAAAACCGGGAACAAACGTGCAACGTGGCGACCGGAAAACAAACGTTCGTACCATTACCGTACCATTACCACGGCAAGTATGCGCTCCCTTCCGGCCGTTGTTCCCAAAACGTGCGACTCGCCCCCGTTTATGGTATCCCGGCTTGTTTATCCCGGCTAGTTGCCTCCGCCGCAACATCCGCAGGGGGAAACGGCGCCCTTCAGGCCGGCACGAACCGACTCCAACCGGCCCGCGCTGCCGAGAGCCGTGTTCTTATGAATGATATACTCGGCATAAGCGGCCATGAACTCGGTCCCCGGCGGACGGAGGTCGAAGTTCTCGGGCGTGTTTTTGAAGGATTCCCGGTAGACGGCGCACCAGACCAGGCGACCGTCGGTATCGATGTTGATTTTCGTGACACCGAGTTTCGCGGCGGGCAGATACTGGGCTTCATTAACACCGCTGGCATCTTTGAGATTGCCGCCGGCGGCATTGACCCTCGCGACCCATTCATGGGGGACGCTGCTGGAGCCGTGCATGACGAGCGGGAAATCCTTGGGGATCGCCTTCTGGATTTTTTCGAGGACGTCAAAATGCAAGCCCTGTTTGCCGCTGAACTTGAAGGCCCCGTGCGACGTTCCGATCGCGACGGCAAGCGAATCGACGCCGGTTTTTTCGATAAATTCCGCCGCCTGGGCCGGGTCGGTCAGTTTGACGCTGCCGACGATGTCTTCTTCGACGCCGCCGAGTTGTCCCAATTCCGATTCGACGACGATTCCCTTCGCGTGGGCCCGGTCGACGACGCGCTTCGTAATTTCGATGTTTTTCCCGAATTCCTCATGGGAAGCGTCGATCATGACGGAACTGTAGAAACCGCTGTCGATGCAATCGTAACAGGCTTCTTCGGTTCCATGATCGAGGTGGACCGCGAAAATCGCCTCGGGGAAAACCGCGTCGGCCGTGCGAATCATTCCTTCGAGGAACGCTTTGTCCGTGTAAGAACGGGCTCCCCGCGAAATTTGGATGATGAACGGCGCCGATTTGGCGTCATCGGACGGGTCAGCGTTTTTCTTGCTTTTGCCGAGATTTCCCCGGAACAAGCCGACGATCTGTTCGAGGTTGTTGATGTTGTACGCCCCGATCGCGTATTTGCCGTACGCCTGCTTGAACAGGTCTTTCGTGGTCACTATCATACCGATTGCTCCTCTGGTTGAAAGCTGGTGGTTGAACGAAAACGGGAAAATTTATATAGGGAAATTTATCATCGATGATTTTGCGCCCGACGGATCATTTTTTGCACATCCTCGGTCGCGTTGACGTCTACGGGAAACGCGATGAAAACAAACATTTGGCCAAGTCTGCTTGCTGCAATCGCTCGTCCCAACTTTTGTTAATGGAAGTATTTACGCGGATCGTTCGAGCGGCAGGCGATTGTTCGCGGGAGGATTATCNNTATCATGCCGTTTACGGTATATTCCAACGCGATGTCGGGATGAAAATTCTTGAAAACGCGGAAAATCTTGTCCCCAAAGAGCTAACCGAACAACATCCTGATTATACCGGAAGCCCTTGAAAAGGAACAGGGGGCGAAAAAAAGCGACGCCCGCAACCGAAACGGTCTTTGTCGGACCGAAAAGGTTACGGGCGCTGCTTTGCCGGACAGCCTGGCGGCTGTCGTTCTCTCTTGCTCTCGTTCTTTTGGGGCGGTTTCCTGCGGAAGCCGGATGTCCTTCAATTCAATAGGAATACGGCGAATCGGTTGTCCGGTACTCGTAGGGGTTCACGGTTGCCGGCTGGCCCGTTCCCATCGGGGAAGTTCCTGTGGGCGCCGGAGCGTAAGCCGGGTTCTGAGTCTCAAACGGCGAACCGAACGACGGCTGTACTGCTGATGTCGCCGGCGTCGATGTCGCAGGTGCCGATGTCGCAGGTGCCACGGGCGTGCCTTGGGGGGAATAGGCTCCGTAACCGTAAGGAGAGACCGATGTTTCCGGAGAATTGTTCGATTGCACGGGAACGGTTTGCGCGGGAACCGTTTGCTGGTAACTCTGCGGCGTACCGGCCTGCGGGTAGGTTTGCGGATAAGTCTGCGGGTAGGTTTGGCCCGAGGCAGTCTGCGGATACTGCTGCGGATACTGTTGCGGATACTGGGGATACGCCGGATTCTGTACCGCACCCTGGATCGCATTGGGATCATATCCGGTTTCCGCGCCTGGGTAGCCCGACGGCGTATTCATCGCAATACTTGGGTCCTGCGGCGGATACGTCGTTGACGGATAACCTCCTGCGGCGATTCCCGTCTGCTGCGGATAGGGACTTTGAGCGTAAAGCGGATTCGATCCGTATGTATCCGCCGGCGAGGAAACACTCGTTCCCGGGAGGGACGAATTCACTGACGCGGCCTGGACACCTTGGGAGCCTCCTTCGAACACCGGCGCTTCGTTCCGGCTCGTGTAACCGCCCAGCGATCCCTTGATGTTCGGCTGCGACTCGATGCTCGGCAACGATTCCTGATCGAGACCGGCCCTCAGATCCCTGTCTTTCGCTTTTTCTTTTGACGGTGCGAAAGGATTGTGATAGGCGTAGGAGGAAGGATTGTACCAAGGCCCCTCCTTGAGCGTACAGCCGGTTCCCATGCCACAGACCGCCAAGACAGCGGCAAGGACGGCGCATTTTTGAAGTCGAATACTCATTGCTAATCTCTTCCTTATCGTTTTCTGGTTCATCTCAGGCGGGTCATAGGATCAACAAAACCCCTCTTACCGTCACATTCCTGTTTATCGGCCGTTCGGTCGGGGTGTAACAGTAAAACTTTGTCGATAATGAAACTTTTTTCGGACTAATTCAAAAAAAGAATCAAACGGTGCCGTTACCCAATGGTAAAGAACGGACAATCGTAAGAATTTCACCATGTTGTGTCAATATGAATTTTTACCATTATGGACCGCAAACGGCCAGAAATGGTTCCCGCGAACAATCGCTTGTCGCTCGAACGAAACGTGCAACAAGCAGCCTTCACCAAACAACCAATTTCACCGCGTTTCCGGTATGGGCGGTTACGACTACGTTGCCGTCACTTATCCGCATCGGCGAACGCACCGCAAAAAACGTATCTTGTGTAGGATAGGCCACTCCACGCGGGAAGCAAGGAAAACGAGCGAAAATAATCCGGATTTTATCTAAAAATCGATTAAAAAACGATTTTATCGCTAATCCGGGAATGTCCCCCTCCGAGATGATCGAAAAAAACGGCGCCGCACTTCGTGTTTTAGCGAACAAAACGGAAAAAGCCCGTTGTGGGAATCGTTTCGATAAAAACGAACATACGGGATGTGGAAACGACTGCGCTCCGCGTCAATATGCTTGAAGGCTGTTGAAATTTCCCGAAGCCGACTTTCAAGGGGCTGCCGGAGCACGGTGTTTCCCGGACATGCGGTGAAAAAACCCGTCGGCCTCGCAGGTTGACACCGAAGCCAAGGTTCACATTTTTCGCACGGAACTGTATACTGTAAACGGCCTGAAA
>DOMV01000139.1 GCA_003509805.1 Planctomycetaceae bacterium | reverse complement strand
TTATCCTCATCCAACTCGTTGAAGTAATCGGCGACCTCCTGTCTGCGTGTCTGTATGGCGAAATAGGTTTCGGCGGCTCCGACGTTTTCGCCGCATCCGCCCGCCCTGTTGCCTCCGGTATTGCCGTTGAGTTCGAAGAGGGGGATTGCGAAGAAGGCGATTCCGAAGAGGAGGATGCCGGCGACGCCATCGTTTGTGTACGCCGCGGGAGTGGAATCGCCTCGCGCGCGGATGCGGCACGGCGCGTCCGGCTCCGGTCCCGTTCGATTTCATTCAGGGCCAATAAAATGGGGTCTTCTTTCACATCGGTTTCTCCCGACGATTCTTTCGCGGCGGCTTTTCTCGCATTGCGACGTATTTCATCGAACACCCTGCGCTCGACGCTGGTATCGGCTCCCCGGCCCGTAAGCCCGCTGCTGGCCCCGCTGTCAAGGAGATTGATGCTCACTTCACCGCCAAGGACCGAAAAATCGCTCTCGTGGGCGGGAGGCGTCGAATCATTCCGATCGCGTTCCTCCATTTGTTTCAGCAGGCTCAGCAATTTGGAGCGACCGGCAAGCAATTTTTCGGCATCCGGTTCGGGAACGGGACGCTGTTGCCGCAGCGACGCCGCATCCTGCGCGGGAGGATTGTCAACTTCCACGTCCGGCGAATGACCGTGCCGGTACAACCATTCGTCCAACTCCCGAACCACCTCGGTTGCCGATTGCTGCCGTGAACCCGGTCGTTTCGACATCATTTTACCACAAAGCGCGACCAGATCCGGCGGGGTGTCGGCGCGATCGAACAAAATGCTGGGCGGCTCCTTCTGCTGGTGTGCCAGGAGTCGTTTGGAAACACTTCCTTCCGGAAAGGGAGGATGGCCGGTGAGGCAAAAATAAAGCACGCCGCCGAGACCGTAAATATCGGCCCTGGCATCGACCCGATGACTGTCGATCGCCTGCTCCGGGGCGAGATAATCGGCCGTTCCGAGGATCGTATCTTCCTGGATGGAACTGATCCGGCCCTCGAAAAGACGCTCGTCGAGCAAGGCGAGCCCGAGGTCCAACAGCTTGGCGTTGTCCTGTTTGTCGACGAGAATGTTGCCGGGCTTGATATCGCGATGGACGACCCCGAGCGCGTGGGCATGCGCCAACGCCTCGGCCGCCTGCCGGAGAATGAGAACGACGCGCTCGAAGGAAAGTGCGCCCTCTTGCTCGACCAATTGCTGGAGATTGGTCCCGTCGAAGTATTCCATGACGATGTAATGAACATCGCCTTCACGGTCGATATCGTATGCCCGGACGATGTTCGGATGATCGAGCGTCGCGATCGCCTGGGCTTCCCTGATGAAACGCTGAAGATAGATGGACTTGCCGAGCCTTTTTTTCGGCAAGACCTTGATCGCGACCCGGCGCTGCATTAACGTGTGCTCGGCAAGATAGACGGTACTCATCCCCCCGGTGCCGAGATGCCCGAGAATTTTATACTGGCGCAGGAAAAAACCTTTATAGCGACCCTTGTTCAGTTGACGTACCTGCCAGGCGGTCAGGAGATAACGTTGAACCAACGACTGTGAAATAAACGCCAAGCGGTCGATCCGGTCTGCTCCCTCGCTTGAAGCACGTTCCGTTTCGATTTGTTCCAGGGATTCCTCAAGCAATTGCGGTTCGACAAGTCCGCTTCGACGCAGGTGGTCAAGGAATATGGCCGGATCGGACATGGGATACTGAAAGCTATCGGAATTTTCCCTCACGGACGTTTCCGGAACTGTTCCTGGCCGGCTTTATCCGCATACGGTCTGAGCCCTTTGATTTCCGGGTTGGTTTGCGGGTCGGGAATCGCGTATTCAACCGTTTTCGTCCCGGATTTCGGTACGGCGATGTCGCCGAGCGCGGGATCCCATAGCCAGTACCATTGGCGAACCTCGTCCCGGGTCAGAATCACGCGATGCATCACTTGCGTTTTGCGGTTTTTGACATACGTTCCGGTCTTGTCGTTGAATTCCCAGATTTCGAAACGCAACGTCGCCGCCCCGGCCATGTCTCCCTCGTAGGATGTCACCTCGTCACGGAGCAGCATGACGAGGGCGCGAATGAGCTTCGGCTTTTCCTGTCCTTTTCGGTAGCTGCCGCCGATGTAATACGGGACAACCTTGTTCTCATACGCCGGCGCATTTCGTATTTGTTCGTCGACATAATCGTACGATTCGCCGTCGAACTCCTTTTCCTTGACGACGCCGTCCTCTTCGACATCACGAAGAACCTTGGCATCCGGGGGCAGGAAAGGATCGAAATCAAGGACCGGGGCATATCGAAAACCTTCCAGGCGGAGATGTCGGGCGCCTTTGACAAGGACCAGATCGTATGTTCCGGCCGGGAGATTTTCGAACACCCAGAGGCCGGGCGATTCCCGCGTCGCTTGCGCATCCGCGTAGGGCGCATCGATTTTCGCCTTCGTATCGATAATGAATGGCTGACCGTTCGCTTTTTTCGGCAATCCGTCGACATCCCAGCGATAGACGGCGCCGAAAAACGTGATATCACTGTCATCCCCGGTCAATGTGACACGCAACTCGCCTGCCGAACACGGGATGACAAGAAGAATCGTGAACAGGAAAAAGGAAATGACACGCACGAAAACCCCCTTCCATTCATGGATGTTGACACAAACCGGCCGGGTTTTCCGGCCCACGGATTTGTGGGCCACGGGTTTTGGCCCAAGGAAATCAGGCGGATTACGGACCGGCGACTCAATTTTTGACCGTCACCCAAGCCGGCCCTGCTCGCCGTACGGCGGAAATACAGCGAGGCTTCCCCCGTCGCCGCCACATTCAAAAATTTTTCACGGATCAGTAAACGAAACACTCAACCGGCTCCGGTCTCAAATGTCGCAAACACTTCTTTGGCGGCGTTGAGCGTCGTTTCGATATCGGCATCGGTCATGGCGTTCGAAATAAACATCGCTTCGTATTGACTGCAAGGCAGGTAAATTCCACGCTGGAGCATTCCCCGGAAAAACACGGCATACCGTTCGGTATCGCAATTGGAGGCGGTGCGCCAATCGACGATTTTTTCGGAAACACAGTTGCCGGACGTGCTCGTCGCCGTCGTTTTTTCAACCGCGCTCCCGCTGAACGTTTTGCTGTGGATGCGGTCGGCGACCTCCTGTTTGTTTTCGGATGCGTGCCGAAGAAAAAAGAGCGTGAGCATGGTTCCCCATTGCGAAACGTACACGGGAATTCCGGCGGCGCGGGCTTCATCCTCCAATCCCTCGGCAAGATAAGCCGCTTTACGTTCGAGGGCGGGATAGGGGTTGGTATCCCGCAACACCTTCAGCGTCGCGATTCCGGCCGCACAGGCAAGCGGATTGCCGCTGAGCGTTCCCGCCTGAAAAACGGGACCGAGCGGGAGGACATGGTCCATGATCGCTTTCGTGCCCCCATAGGCGCCGACGGGGAGGCCGCCGCCGATGACTTTGCCGAGCGTCGTCAAATCGGGGGTGATGCTGAATCGTGCCTGCGCACCGCCGTATCCCACGCGGAAACCGCACATGACTTCGTCGAAAATCAGGACGGTTCCGCTTTCGGCGGTTCGATGCCTCAGCTCATAAAGGAAATTCGAACTGCCGGCGACACAGCCCATATTTCCGGCGACGGGTTCGACGATGACCGCCGCGATTTCATGGCCGCACTCCTTGAAAACGCGCTTGACGCCGTCGACATCGTTGAAATGGAGCAGGATCGTGTCCCGGGTCGTTCCCGGAGTGATTCCGGGCGAATCGGGTACGCTGAAAGTCGCGCCTGCGCTGCCGGCGGCGACAAGCAGGGAATCGACGTGCCCGTGATAGTTTCCGATGAATTTGAGAATCTTGTCCCGGCCCGTGTAACCCCGCGCCAAACGGATGGCACTCATGGTCGCCTCGGTTCCGGAATTGACCAACCGGATTTTTTCGATACAGGGAACGGCATCGACGATGAGAGAGGCCAAATCGTTTTCGGCTTCCGTCGGCGTCCCGAAACCCGTGCCCTTCAAAAGAGCGGCCTGCAAGGCCGCGACGACGTCGGGGTGGGCATGACCGAGAATCATCGGCCCCCAAGACTGGACGAAATCGAGATAGGTGTTGCCGTCGACATCGTACAAATAAGCCCCTTCTCCCCGTTCCATGAAGACCGGCTCTCCTCCGACGGCGCCAAAAGCGCGCGCGGGACTGTTGACGCCCCCGGGAATCAATTGGCAGGCGGCGGCGAAAAGGGCGTGACTTTTGGCGTGTTCAAGCGGGGCTCGCATCAAGTTTGACTCTCCTCAAAACAATCTCGTCATGTCAAGATCGGATAAGTGTTGAAATGGACGGTTTCCACGGGCACGCCGACCGGTTTTGATATGATGGACAAAAGCCTGTTCCAGCCGTTTTTCAAAGCGGCGTCAATCAATCATCACACGGCAAGCACCGCCCGCCGGTCACTGCATGGGCAATACCGGTTCCTCCGGAAGCGGTTTTTCCTGGGCCCTGAGCGATTGTTCGTATAATCGGACACTCGCGAGCATTTCGGCATGAATGCCCAATTGGGAACGGTGCTTGATAAACGGATATTTCCGGAGGACCTGTTTCCAGACATCGATCGCCTTCAACACTTCGGCTTCGGCCTCGTCATACTTATTCTCCTGGAAGAGCGTTTCCGCTTTTTGTGCCGTTTTCGTTCCTTCCACCGGCAAGGAATCGTACCGGAGCATCAACTCGGCGTAGCTTTGCAGCGGCAATTCTTCCGGAACCGGTTCTTTCAGCCGCTCCAGAACGGTGACGTAGGTCGCCAAAGCCGCGAGCATCTTGTCGCGGATATCGGGCAACGGGGCGAGTTTCATGTATTCCCGTGATTGGTTGACGCCGGTCCAGGCTTCGAGAATCGCCTGGAAATCCTGTTTGACTTTCGTGTCTCCACGGCTTTCCAGACGCTTGTCGTCGTACCAATCTTGCGCTTCGATCGCGCTCCGCGCCGGCGTCTGGTTCATCATTTCCTTCCTCAGCAGGTTTTGCAACCCGAACGTCGGCGGAAAAATGTCGTTGTCGGCATCGAGGATGATGACGAATTTTTCAAGCATTTCGAGCAAATCGCGTGCAAAAATCGGTTCGTCCTCGACATATTCGAAGCCGGGTTTGTGGAACAATTCGTTCCATTTGTCCATCGATTCGAGCCACAGCTTCGCGCTCTCGGCACGCCGGTTGTCGTAATAGGCGATACGACCGATATGCCGCAACCGCCGCGCGTCATCCGCTTCGTCGGTTTGCTCGATCACGTATTCCTTGTTGCGATAATGGTAGTTCAGGATTCCCTGGTACAGGATCGACATGCGTTTATCGACCGCGTACGATTCGATTTCCTGCATGATCCGGCGTGCGCGCGCCTTCCGGTCGTCGGCAAGGGCGTCGATTTCCTGGATTTCCTCTTCGAGCACTTTCGGCGATACCGCGAGGATTTCCGTGGACCGGGCGATGATCTGCCGGACTTCCTCGTTTCCTTTGGCAACGATTCCCTGCTGCATTTCGTCCAGCAACAGCCCCGGAACGGCTTTCAGTTCGCGCTGTTCCGGCGTGTACAGGAGATCGTGTTCTTCCTTGAACTTCTCGCGCCAATCCGGTTCGGTCGCGTCCAAATGCTCCCTGATGACCGTCAATTCTTTCTCAATGGAACCCTCTTGGGGCGTCTTCTCCGGTTCCGCCGTCAGCCGATCAAGCAAGGCCACCTGCTGTCGTCTCGTTTCTCCCAGGAGTGCCCAACGTTTGAGGCAAAGTTCCTTGAACAATCCCGGGGCGATGGAATGGAGTTCCTCGATCAAGCCGTTTTCGATTTTTGTAATTTCATCGGCCCGCTCCAGATACGTCCGGTTCATTTTCGTTTTGTCTTCCTTGCTCTCGATCGCCGTCGAAAGCTCCATGAAGCCGAACGCCTTCCAATCGCGGCCGGCCTCGGCCCAGGCGTCCTTGGCCTCTTTTCCGAACTTGCCGTCCTTGCGAACCCAGACGGCATAGTTGAACAGGTTGAGCCGCGAATTCGCGAAATACAGGAAGTCGGACTCCTTGCCGATGCTTTCCCCGTCGAGAACGAGATTTTCCCCGATATGATA
This sequence comes from Planctomycetaceae bacterium, assembly GCA_003509805.1. Lineage (GTDB taxonomy): Bacteria > Planctomycetota > Planctomycetia > Pirellulales > Thermoguttaceae > UBA8133. The sequence continues at coordinate 9,650 of DOMV01000139.1, read as the reverse complement.
CCAGCGGCGCCCGAGCATCCAGTTGTCCCGTTCCGAGGGGAGCGTACAATCGTACCGTTTGCCGAACGACTCGTCCTCGCGCAAAAGACGACGATACTGCTCGTTTTCATCGGCGATCCCGATTTTTTGCGAAATGGTCCAACCGGCGTTTTTATACAATTTCGCCGCCCGGTGATTGTATTCGAGCCCCCGGGTCAGGAAATCGAACCCGCGGATCACCCAGCGATACCGTTCCCGGTAATCATCGAACGTCGCGCTGGCGTTGTAGGCGATTTTCCAACCGAGAAATTCCCAGACTTTCGTGAAATGCGGTTCCAGGAGAACAAGCTGGTCGCCGGTCGCGATCACGTTGTTCCAATCGTCCCGCTTCTCGTATTCGTTGGCGTGATACCAGAGAATCGAGATGGCGACGCCGCGCATCCCGAAGGTCGCGAGCTTCATCGTCGTACTCGACGGATCAATCTGGCCGATCTGGGCATCCGCGATTTTCATGTCGGCACGCATTCGCGACAATTGCCCCCCGGGAACCTCGCGCGTCACGCCGGTCGAATCGGAAACGCTCCGGGGCGGTCGCCCGATTTCGAAGTTGAGGCATCCCAAGACGAGCAGGATCAGGACATAGACGACTTTACGCTGTATGGAAGTAAGGTGCGGCATGATCTGCGACGATTGGAGTTGGCGTTGGGGTGATTGGCGTTGGGGTGATTGGCTCGCGGCATGTTATTTCGCGACCTCGCGGGACGCGAGGATCAGGTAACCTACGATAAACAGGGGAATGACATAGGCGATCGTTTCCATCGAATGGACGATCATCCATTGGCCGGAGATATTGAATCCGGAAACGAGTGCTTCATGATAAATATAGAAATCGCCGAGCGGCGGAATCGCCTGCCCGATCAACGACACGAACCAAGAATAAACGACGTCCATTTGCTTGATGAACGACGTTGCGATCCCGGCGGGCAAATCGACGACCATGTTTTGTTGGGTGACCAGGCGGTAAAACGACTCGGCCGGCCCGCCGCCGAGTTTCGTGTTGGCGGCGATTTCCATGAGAAAGACTTTCCAAAAACCGGCGATCATCACCCCGATCGTCGAAATCAGGGCGACGGGTCCGCTCAGGAAGGTGCTGAACAACACCCCGAACGCGATCATAATCAGCATCTGTTGCCAAATCCCGAAAAAGCCTTTCGCAAAATTCAGCGGGACCGAACCGTCCTCGCCGCGAATGTACAAATCCGCTTGGGCGACCCCGATGTACTGTTGACGGTCGACGCATTGGAGCCAGATTTCGACTTGGCCGTCAACGACGAAATCCTCGAAGAAATCATAGTACCCCTTGTCCATGATCGCCGGATCGTTCCGGTATGCCGCGGCTTCGGCGGCGCCCGGCGTTTCCGCGACGGGCTCGTTATCGGAAGGCCGGCTTTTTCTTTGCGTAATCTGGGGGGTGCCGGCCAGTTCCAAGGGAATCGAAACCGCCTTGATGATAAACTCTTCCGTGCTGAAGGTCAACGCTTCGACGCGGAGTCCCGTTTTCGGGTTACGAATCGAAAGGGCGGCCGTGACCCGTTGTTCGATATCGGCCTTGTAAGTTCGAAAAACACCGAGTGTCATTTCGATCGGAATGCGACCCGGGACGACCGTTCCGTCCTCCAGTCGCGTCGCGGGAAACATGTCCGGCGTCAATCCGCTGAAGGTGAAAATCGCGGCCTCCTCGTTCGTCGTTCCGCGTGTACCGCCGCCGATATAGCTGCGGTACATCCATTCGTTTCCGACGTTGATCCCGTCTTTCGTATCCATGCTTTCTTTGTTGCGGAAACTCAATTTGCCGTAAATCGGCGTTCGCGCCTGCAACGCGCCGCGCGCCGTTCCGACCGTGTAGCGCGTCCCGCCCTCCGGGAGTTTCTCGATCTCCAGGTCGTGCGTATGGCCGTTGACGGGGGTGACGTTGTACGTTTTCCCGTCGCCGTAAATTTCCACCAGGTGTTTGTGCCCGTTGGAGAGCCGGGTCTCACCGCGGTAGGCGATGCGCCGGTCGCCATCGGCATTTTCTCCCGGCATCACGGTCAATTCGGTCAGATCCGCCCGCTCCGTCAACAGGTGCGCGTGATTGAGCTTGAGGCTGACGAACTCGTAGCTGAACACCGCCATGAAAACGAGGATGACGCTGGTGATGAGGCTGATACCGAGAATGCGGCCAAGAACCATTTCGCTCGATCGCACCGGTTTCGTCACGACGGTGTAAACGGTTTTCGTCTTGAAATCCGTCGGCAGGCTGAAGGCGCTCAGGAAAAGCGCAAGCAACATGACCAAGTACGAAGAAGTCGAGAGAACGAACGAATGAAACAGTTTTGCCGGGTCTTCGCTGTTGGGGTCGAGAAACCAGCCCGCGAACATGAGGATGACAAGAAAAACGATGCAGACGACGACGACGCGCCGCCGGATCGACTCCTTGATCGTCAACCGGGTGATGGCCCAGGTTCGTTTCGGGGAAATGTGGATGAAATCGGAACAACCTCTCGCAAAACCGCTTTGGAAGATTTTCAAACTCCAGTTGAATCCGTGCCGGATGAAGGAAAACAGGAGCCCCACGACGGCGGCGGCGAGAAGCAACATCCCCATCGAGATGCACCACTGCGCGGGAACGGTCCGCAAAAATTCGGAAACGGTCGGAATCGCGTATTCGATAATCATATAGCCGGGTCGGACAGGCGGTCGACTCCCGGCGATGCGGCAGCCTCGGTCGTCCGGATGTTGCGGTTGAATTCGTGTTGCTTGACGACGATGGATATAAAGCTCTGTCGAAACAAAAAAACGGCGATTTCAGCACGGAGCACGATTATTTTACTTGTTTTTCCATTCCCCGGACACGTTTGCCCGGCCGGGCTTCGCTTTCTTCGATGATCCTGAGGAACAATTCTTCCAGCGAAGTGGTCGGATTGCCGCAATGAAGCAATGTGCCTTGTTCCTCTTCCACGACTTTGATGATTCGCTCTTTCGCCGTCTCGGTAAGGCCGGAGACGCGAATTTCCGTTTCATCCGTCACTTTGAGCAGGTCGTCGACGCGGCCGAGTTCCTTCAACTCACCTTGGTACAAAATCCCGATCCGGTCGCAAACGTCCTGAACGTCGGCCAAAAGATGGGAGGACATGATCACGGTCTTTCCCTGTTTTTTCAATTCGAGAATCAGGTCCTTCATATTCCGCGTACCGATCGGGTCCAACCCGCTGGTCGGTTCGTCGAGCAGGATCAGGTCCGGATCGTTGATGAGCGCCTGGGCCAACCCGAGCCGCCGCGACATGCCTTTCGAATACTCCCGGAGCTGCCGCTTTTTGGCTGATTCGAGCCCGACCATCGTAATCAGTTGGGCGACCCGTTGACGCCGGACGGCACCGGACATCGTGAACAGACGTCCGTAAAAATCGAGCGTTTCTTCCGCGTTCAAAAAGCGATAAAGGTAGGATTCTTCGGGCAAATACCCGATTTTTTCGTTCTTCGTCACATCGGTCGCCGGTTTATTCAGGATGAAAATCTCGCCGCTCGTCGGAAAAAGCAGCCCCAAAAGAAGTTTCATCGTCGTCGTTTTCCCGGAACCGTTCGGTCCGAGCAGCCCGAATACCTCGCCGCGGCGGATTTCCAAGTCGAGTGCCTTGAGCGCCCGAACCTTTTGACGCCCCCAGAAATCGCGATAAACTTTTGTCAAATTACGGGTTTCGACGACAATATCCTGTCCGGTTCCCATGGAAATAGCCTCGCTGAAACAGAAATAAATATAAATTGGCAGGCCCAAACGAAAAAGACGTGAAGAACAGTTTACTCAAAACGAATCGTAAAAGAAAGTACCAACTTGCCGGGGCGACATTTTTTTTTGAAAAATGCCGAAAAAGACGGTCGGATATTCTTTGGTTTACACTCCGGTTGATACTCCTCGTTTATTGCTCCGTCCATCGCCGAACAGTATACTGGAAGCGATGGAGTGGAAGACGGGGCCGTTTACGGTATAAAATGCGGTTCCCTATTTTCACCACGAGTCCCGTTCGAAAACATTACTATTTGTGAAAACATAGCGGCTCACGTTTTTCGCACAAACCAATAAAACATGTCTCTTTCTCCTTTTGACAAGCGGAGTGTCGCCGAACGGCACCGGGAAGCATTCGCATTCCTGGAAAGCCGGACCGATTTCGAGCGGACCCGGCCCGGGAATTACGAGGACTTCGCCCAAAAACTGGAAGGATTGAGACGGGTCGCCGACCGCCTCGGTAATCCGCAGCGACGACTTCGGGCAATCCATGTCGCCGGAACCAAAGGAAAAGGATCGGTTTGTGAAATGCTCGGCCGTATCCTCCGGGCTGCGGGTTTCCGCGTCGGCAGTTTTACTTCGCCGCATTTGCATTCCTTCAACGAGCGGTTTTGTATCGATGGCATCCCGTGCCCGATGGAAGAATGCGTCGAAATGCTCCTTGAGATGCGACACCGTTTCGACCGCTGGAGCGCCGAAGACCGCATTCTCGCCGACGACGTCGCGGCGCTTAGCTATTTCGACATCACCACGCTCCTGTCCTTTGAATACTTCGCAAAACATCATGTCGATTTCACCGTCATCGAGGTCGGCATGGGCGGACGTTTCGATTCGACCAATATCTGCGAACCGTTGGCAAGCGTGATTACGAGCATCGGTTTCGACCACATGGAATATCTCGGCGACACACTGGAGAAGATCGCGTTTGAAAAAGCCGGGATCATCAAGCCGAAAACGCCGGTGGTTTCCGGCGTTTCCCAGGCCGGGCCGAGAGACGTGATTCGCCGCGTTGCCCGCCGCCAACTCGACCGCGAACCGGTTCCCCTGCTGGAAATCGGAGTCGATTTTCCCGCTGTTCCGAAGGTTTTGGGGAATGGATTCCGCCTCCGGATGTCCGGCGAACACCAATTGCGCAATGCCGCCCTGGCTGCGACCGTCGCTGATCTTTTACGAAAAAACGACGTCGCCATCCCGGAAAAAGCGGTTTTGACGGGACTGGCGGAAGCCCATTTACCGCTCCGGATCGAACTGGCCTGCGAAAGGCCCGGACTGATTCTCGATGGAGCCCACAACCGTTCTTCGGCCGAGGCGCTGCTCGATGTGCTCCACTCCCGTTCGTATCCCGGAAAGCGTTACCTGATTTTCGGGGCGATGAAAGGCAAGGATGTCGAAGGCATCCTCTCCGTCTTGCTCCCTTATTTTGACCATGTCGTTTTTACCCGTTGTTCGACCAATCCCCGCGCTTTTCCGCCGATCGACCTTGCGACGGTCGCCGGCGCCGTTCGGGAAATCGGTCCGGGCGTTTACGTCCAACCCGCTCTTGACCGCTCTTCGAAGCCGACGCAACAAACGCTTCGAAAGGACCTCCCTCCGCCGAGGGCGCTCCGTGAAAACGTTGTCGATGATGCCCGGGAGGCTTTCACGATGGTCTGGAACGGAGCACGGCAGGACGATCTTGTCTGTGTCGCCGGTTCTCTTTACCTTGCCGCTGAAATCAGACGTCGCTACGACGAAATGCGGTATACTGAAGGCAGTTGAAATTTCCCGAAGACTGCGATGAAGCCCGAAACCGCGCATGGTGAGCCTGACGCCAAGGTTCCATTTTTTCGCGGGCCTGCAAGGATTTCCCGGATAATCGTTGTTTTCGATTCATACGGACAAGTCTTGTGAAAAATGGATGAATATAGCCGCCCGGAACGAGCGGCGGACCGCGTTTTGGCCTATTGTATACCACTTTCCCTTGAAAAGAGGGTTTTATACCGAAGCCGGTTGGGTTTTTTCGGTCAATCCGCTCGTTTATCTCCGGAAAACGAGCTCCCTGCAAATCGGCTTCGGGAAAATTCAACCGCCTTCAGTATATTGACCCGCGAATAAATTTTGACCCGTCGGTCGAGCCGTCCCTGCGCGCCGTATAGTGGGAATACAGCGCGGCTTCCTTCGGCGCCGCCACGTTCAAATTTTACTCACAGATCAGTAACAGCGAGGCCGCTGCGGGGGTTTTCCGCATACTTGGAAATCAGTACGACAAATGTTCCGTTTTGTTTGTTTATTCATGCTGAATCTTATTCCGGTTGCCTCCGGCTTCGGGTTTGCGATCTATCTGCGCATGCTCCACCGGACAATGCGGGAGGAAGACGCGACGGAACATTACGATGGGGATACCGCTCCTCAGGATGAATACCCGATGGAAGAGCAACCCGTTGAAATCGATGCAACGGTCCCGGCTGAAGAAATGCCGGCGGAAGAAATGTCGGCTGAAGACATGCCGGCAGAAGAAATGGTCTTGGAAAAAAACGTGGTCGCACAGGCGATCGAGGACGCTGCCGCGAACACGCCGGAAGGCGAACATGCCGCTCCGGTGCGCTCGCCCGAATCCACTCCTTACGACCCGAACGACATTCTCAATTCGATGCTGACAGCGGAATCGTTGCCGGAAGAGCCGTTGCCCGGCGAACCGGGAATCGATCATCAAGACTATTCCGAGGAGGAAACCGGGCAACCTGATTTCGAGAATCCCGATACCGATATGGTCGAACGATTGATGGAAACGCTCGGTTCGTCGCTGGAAACCATGGAGTCGCCGGGTGAAACCCAATCACTTGACATCGGGGAAACGGAGAACGGCGAAAACGGGGAGGCGGTTTCTTCACTTGCCAGCGAGGTGCTCGGCGAAGGTAATGCGGCTGACTTTATCGCCAAAACGCTCCGGGATCAATCGGACCCGCCCGAAAACGCGGAGCCCGAACCGACACCCCTCGGGGAACCACCGGCCGGAGAAAAAATCTTGCCGGTGGAAACGGCCGGTGAACTGCCGGAAAACGCCCGGGACGCCCGTCAACTCTCTTTTCTCGAAGAGAAGGTGAACAAGGACGGAACGTCCAGCGAAGTCCTGTCCTTTATTCGTGTCGCCGGGGAACTGTCCGGCAAAATACAGGAAATACGCGATATTTCCGCCGTTTGTCCGGAAGAGATGATTTCTTCCTCCTGCATCGAGCCGGAAGCGCCGGCTTCCTGCGGCACATCGACGTTTTCTCCGCCGATGCTCCGCCTGCACCGCAAAAAGCGGGCGGCCCACTGACGGCGGCTCACAGACGGCGGCTCACAGAAAAGCGGTCCGAATATTATTCTTCCAGCGGGCGAATCATCTTCCACGGATCAAGTCCGGTGTCGATTTGTTCCGGCGTAAGCAGTTGCCGTTCAACGACCAGTTCGCGAATCGTTTTACCGCTTGCAAAGGCTTCTTTGGCAAGCCAGGCGGCCTGTTCGTACCCGATAAGCGTATTTAATCCGGTGACGAGCGAAAGACTTTGCTCGACGGAAGCCCGGCAACGTTCTTCATTCGCTTCGAGACCGAGCAGGCATTTGTTCCAGAACGATTCGATTGCTCCGGCGAGGATCGAAACGCTTTCAATCGCGACATCTCCCATGACGGGCATCATGATATTCAATTGGAATTGGCCCCCGATCGCCCCGCAGGTGGTCATGGTCTGGTCGTTCCCGATCACCTTCGCGGCAACCTGCATGAGCGATTCGCACAAAACGGGATTGATCTTACCGGGCATGATCGAACTGCCCGGCTGGAGATCGGGAATGAGGATTTCGTAAAATCCGCACCGCGGTCCCGAACCGAGCCAGCGAATGTTGTTCGCGACATTCAAAAATACGGTGGCAACCGTTTTAATCAGCGCGTGGGCCGCCACCAAGCCGTCCCGCTGGGCATTCGCTTCGAAATGGTTTTGCGCTTCCCGAAACGCCGCGCCGCCGTGCGCGACGTGTTCCGACAGAAACGCGGCGACCCGTTTTCCGAATTCCGGGTGCGTGTTGATCCCGGTCCCCACTGCCGTTCCGCCCGCGGGAAGTTCCGTCAGGAAGGCCGAGGCTTCCAGCGCCATATCGCGGGTACGCTCCAGTTGCCTCGCGAATCCGCTGAATTCCTGGCCGAGTGTGAGAGGGGTCGCATCGGCAAGATGGGTACGGCCGATCTTGAGAATCGACTGCCAGGCCCCCGCCTTTTCCGCAAGCGTCGCAATCGCCTTGTCAAGGACGGGAAGCAGCCGGTCGAGGATCAGGGAAACGACGGCGACATGGATCGCGGTGGGAAAAATATCGTTCGTGCTTTGCCCGAAATTGACGTGATCGTTGGGATGGATCGGCTTTTCCCTGTCGAAACGGTCGTACCCGGCCAGTTCGCACGCCCTGTTGGAAACGACCTCGTTCGCATTCATGTTGGACGAGGTCCCGCTGCCGGTCTGGTAAACGTCGATCGGAAATTGATCGTCGAATTTGCCTTCCGAAACTTCCCGGGCGGCCGTCAACAGGGCGTTCCATTCGTTTCCGCCGAGCGGTCGCTTCACGCGGGTCGTCAACATGCCGAGATCGCCGTTCACTTTCGCGGCGGCCCATTTGACCAGTCCGAGGGCGTGGATGAGCGGCTTCGGAAGCCCTTTTCCGGAAACGGGAAAGTTTTCGACGGCCCGTTGTGTTTGGGCCCCGTAATAAACGTCGCGGGGAAGCCGGACCTCCCCCATGCTGTCGTATTCGATCCTGTACATGAAAAACCCGCCGAAAAGAAACGGCTTACATGACGACCGAGAACTGTTCGTTGAAACGTACGTCGCCGGAATTGAAATGCCTGATGTCGCGGATGCCGTATTTCATCATGGCAAGCCGGGTCAAGCCGAGGCCGAACGCGAAACCGCTGTATTCCTTCGGATCGACGCCTCCCGCCTTGAGGACGTTCGGGTGAATCAAGCCGCACGGGATCAGTTCGATCCAGCCGTCGCCGCAGGTAGGGCATCCTTTCCCGCCGCAAAGCAAACAGCTCAAATCGAGTTCGAAGCCCGGCTCGACAAAGGGAAAAAAGCCGGGCCGCAACCGGACCCGGACTTCACGGCGAAACACTTCGCCGAGAATCGTCCGCATCACGGCGATCAGGTGCGCAACCGAAATGTTTTTATCGACGAAGAGCCCTTCGCATTGAAAAAACGTGTTTTCATGGCTTGGATCGATCGCTTCGTATCGAAAACAACGCCCCGGAAAAATCGCCCGGATCGGGGCTCCGAACCGTTCCAGTGTGCGGACCTGGTTCGCCGAGGTGTGCGTCCGCATGACCATGTCGTTCGTCAACCGGAACGTATCTTGCATGTCCCGCGCCGGGTGGTCCGGCGGAATGTTCAGCGATTCGAAGCAGTAATAATCGGTTTCGCATTCCGGACCGTAAAGGGTGGTGAACCCCATTCCTTCGAAAATCGTTTCAAGCTCCATCTGCACCATCGTTATCGGATGCAGCGATCCGAGGGACGAGGCGGAGCCGGGCAGTGTCAAATCGAGCCCGGTCGTCTTCTTCGCCGTTTCGGTGCCCGCCGCGTCTTCCAGCGCCGAACGGATATGTTCCGTCGCGAATGTCTTCAGGTCGTTGAGTTTCCGGCCGAATTCCTTTTTTTCGTCGGGCGAAAGCCTGCCGAAGTCCGTATCCTTGGCAAGCNNTTTGAGCCGGACCTGCTCCAATTGTTCCCCGGTCGTCGCGACCGAGAGATCCTCCTGAAATTGCTTTCGAATCGTATCCATGGAAAACCGGTGAAATTGATCTTCAGGCTGAAAGGCGAACGCGGGGGGCGGTGCATCGGCG
>DOMV01000007.1 GCA_003509805.1 Planctomycetaceae bacterium | reverse complement strand
AAAAGTATTACTTGCCGTGATTGGATTGCTGCTACTCTCTAATGGAAGATTAGTATTAATCAGCGCCGTAAGCATCTCGTCAAATCCGTTTCTGTTATTCACTTTCTACCTCCCAAAAAAGTTCGTCCAGCGTCCTGCCAAGCGCCCTGCAAATGGCGACGCAAAGGTTTATCGTGGGGTTGTAGTTCCCGGATTCGATCATCCCGATGGTCTGGCGCGTGACACCCACAGCCTTCGCCAGATCTTCCTGCTTCATGTCGAGCTCCATGCGGGCGATCTTCATGCGTTTGTTTTTCATGTCAACCCTCCTTACAAACACAATATATAATATAAATTGCAAAATGTCAAGTATAATTTGTAAAAAGCAAGAAAAAAATATTATAGTGGATTTTTCGGGACGATATTGCAGAAAATGTGTGCGCCTGTTATAATTGTCACCGTGTAGGGGCGATCTGTGGTCGCCCGAATAAAAGCAAAGGATATGATCGTTATGAGCGGGCAAATGACGCAAATCGCGAGGGAGAGCCTCGACCTTACCAGATCGACGGCGACCCCGGCGGGGTGTTCTCGCAGGAGACGCCGCTCGAAATCGCAGCCGTTCCGCGACGTTTCACGTTCCTGTGTCCGTGACAATCTTTTTCGGCGCATCAACCCGTGCCGGACAGCATGTCTGCCGGATTTCCTCACGTTCGATTTTCAACTCGAAATCCGGACATTCATTCCGCCGGGATGAGAAATTTCTCCGGTTTCTCGTTCACGACACGTCGGAGCCATTCGCGGGGATAACCGACGTCCGGGTAGGTGTAAGTACCCGGTTTTTCAGGGTCCGGCGTTCGTACGTAACCGTCGTTGAATTTCGTAAAGATATCCGCGGCGAGTGATTGCCAGGCTTCCATGACCATGTTCCCGGCATCGACGGTCAACTGTGTCAAGTCTTCTCGAAAAGCCGCGTCGTGTTCAGGCGTCCATTCTCCCAGGAACTCCTCTTCGAGGCCGGGCATATCGGCCAGAAACGTTTCTTCCAGTTCTTTCCGCACCGCGATGATCTCGGGCGTGATCGTATCGTATTTGAGATTCGCGTAGTTTGCAAGCAGATTGAACACCCACCAGGCGCTGTTCCAGGAAAATCGTTCGCTCGATCCGACCGTGAAGGCTTCCGGCAAACGTGTCGAACAACAGAATACGGGGAAATAACAACTCAGATACGTGTCGTCCACGCCGAACCAAAGCCGGCCGCCAAGACAATCGGGTACACCGGCCCGGGATTGAGACACGAACGAGTAGGCCGTTTGTTGTGTTGAAATCGGCCGTTCCCAGGCGTATTCCTTCGAGTCTTCGCCGTCGTCGATGGTCCAGTACAACGGCCGCCAGCGACGCGGGAGACCGTACGGTCCGGCGTCCGGCCCTTTGGTCATGTCGCAAGGCGTTCCTTCGAAATGATCCCGCATCAATTCCATGACATCGGCGACACTCAGTTTTTCATCCGGCGTGATCGACCACGGGTACGGTTCCGCCCCACGGACGCCGCGATGATAATCGGGAGAAAACGTTTGCGACGGGGCCGCCCGGCGAAATACGCTCCAAACCCGGGATTCGCAGACGCGTTTCGATTTCGCATCGGCCGGGGCATACGCCTCGTCGAAACGAAAAGGAGTTCCCGATTCGGGATCATAATACCCCCGGGCCGTCGCGAACAAGACGACGTTTTTCGAAAAAAGGCAATGATCGGGATCGTCCATCGGAAATTCGCGAATCCTGGCCTGATTTGCGTGAACGGAAATCTGTCCATCCGGCACCCGCTTGGCGACCCAGACGCACTTACCCTCTTCCGGGGTCGCATCTCGACCTGTTCCAACGATTTCCAGAACCCAAGCCTCATGCGTGTCGCCGAGCGATATCGATTCGCCGTGATCGCCGTATCCGTACGTTTCACACAATTCGGTAATGGTGCGAATCGCTTCCCTTGCCGTTTTACACCGCTGGAGCGCAAGCGTAAGGAGGGTCGGGTAATCGAATGTCCCATCCGGATCGATCAATTCCTCACGTCCCCCGAAGGTGGTTTCCGCGAGAACCAATTGATGCTCGTTAATCAATCCGTGCCCGGAAGCGCCGATCACATGGTAGGTGTGTCGGACCTGCGGAATGGTCGTCGCCGGACACGCTCCTTTTGCGGGGATCGTCACGGTCGCTCCTTCCGGGTAATCGCTCGCCGGATAGAGTTCCAGTTTTCCATAAAAACCGGCCGAGTCCGCCGTATAAGTAATCATAACGGAACCGTCCACGGATGCGCCTTTGGTGACCAAGACGTTCGTGCAGGCTTGGGCAACGGTAACGAAGTGATGCAACAGAACGATCAATACTATCGATGAACGCATTTTTTGCATCGCGCAAGATTCCATAAGACAACAAAACAAAGAAATAAAAAAGAAGTTGAGATTGCGCTAATTTCAATCCCAAAAAACACCCGCCCTTAATCGACCATTCATGCCGCAAGGGCGGAAAGAGGGGTCTCGGAAAACAATCAGCTCAGGACGATTGCACTCACCGGGCAAACATCGACGCACGCACCGCATTCGCCGCAGGTATTCGGATCGATATACGCTTTTCCGTCTTCCTTGAGAGAAATGGCGTCGAGCGGACAAGATGAAACACATTCGCCGCAACCGGTGCAAGTCTCAGAGGTTACTACTACAGTCATGATTCTCGGTTCCCATTGTTGAATGACACGTAACGTTCGTTCGGCAAGTCAGGAAAGACCGCTTCCCGATTCACTTGAGAGATTATATCGGGCAAACGAACGGCGGGCAATAGACAAAGCACAAGTTTTTTGCCACAAAAACGTTCGCTACCGGTAATATACTGAAAACCATTGACATTTCCCGATGCCGGTCGCGAGCCGCGACGGGCGGTAGGCTCCCGGCGGTGAGTACACGGAGGTCGCCGATGCAAATAGGGTCCCGGAGGGT
>DOMV01000364.1 GCA_003509805.1 Planctomycetaceae bacterium | reverse complement strand
GGCGCCGCCCCAAGCGAGGCCGAGACCCAGACCGGGGGCGAAAAACCAGCCTGCCCAGCCGGTCGGTCCCGTCCACGAAACCAAAGAAGGTTCGGTTATCAGCGGAGTTTGTATTCTTGACATGAGCGGCGGTTCCACCCTCCCGACTTCGACACGCGGGGGCGAACCGACCCGCTCGCCGGGAAAACTGCTGCTGATGGAATCGAATGGAACGATGGTCATTCGAAGTGTAAGCGACGATTTCGAAAACATCGACATGTACAAGAACCCGGCCAACCACCCCAATATGGGGCGGCAAGGATTTACCGGGACCGCGATGGGCTTTTGAATGACGGATCAACTGAAGAGACCTTCGATTGTCAGCCTGGAGATCGACATGCCCTGTTTCCAGTTTGAAAATCGGCGAACAATATCATTTCGATGTCGGCAACACCGCTCTTGAGTTTGGACGAATACGAGACCATGGCTCCGGAAGCCCTGGCAACAAGAATCGATGCGCTGCGCCGACGCCTCGGCGACGAATTGCTGATTCTCGGACACCATTATCAGAAAGAGGCAATTCTCCGGCATTGCGATCTTCGGGGCGACAGTTTTCAACTTTCCGAAGCTGCTGCCGAAAGTACCGCTTGCCGGGCAATCGTTTTTTGCGGGGTCCATTTCATGGCGGAAACGGCGGATATCCTGCTCAATACGCAACGAAAACGAGAGCATCGACTCGCGGCAAAAGTTCCGGAATTCGTTCCCGTCGTTCTTCCGGATGTAAAAGCCGGGTGCCCCATGGCGGAAATGGCGACGGCGGAACAGGTACGTGACGCCTGGGTGCGATTGAGTGATTTTATCGATCCCGATGTGCTTGTTCCGATCACCTATGTCAATTCGACTGCTGAAATCAAAGCGTTTTGCGGGTATAACGGCGGCCTGTCATGCACCTCCTCGAACGCGGCGGCCGTGCTTCGTCGGGCTTTTGAACGGAATGGAAATAACGGACGTGTTTTATTCGTTCCCGATCGGCATTTGGGCTGTAATACGGCCATTGCCATGGGAATTCCCAAAGAGGAGCATTTTCTCTGGACGCCGGGCATGGAGCTAGCCGAAGCCGACATCGAGGCGCTGAAACGCTGCCGGATCATTCTTTGGAACGGTTTTTGTCATGTACATCGGCGGTTTGAACCGGGACAAATCGACGCCGTGCGTGCCGGGCATCCCGGGGTACGTGTGATCGTCCACCCGGAGTGTTCCAGAGAAATTGTCGAAAAAGCGGATGAAAACGGTTCGACGAGTTTCATTATCGATACGATTGCCCGTTCCGCTCCCGGATCGATCTGGGCGGTTGGAACCGAATTTCGATTGGTTGAACGTTTGGCAAAGACATACCCGGATAAAACGATCCTGAACCTGGCCCCCCAACCGTCGATTTGCGAAACGATGGACCGGATCACTCCCGCAAAACTTTGCCGTTCCCTTGACATGATCGCGATTTCCGCTCCTGAAAATATCATTCGGGTGCCCGAACGGATCGCATCGGACGCGCTCCTTTGCCTTCAACGAATGCTGGCCTGCAAACAAACCGTCGTTGCAGAAAACCGTTGAAATTTCGAACGTCACAGATGTTTTTCGATCATCAATCTTGTGGAACCGTGGCTTTGGTCCATCTTGTTGCTCGGTTTGGCGATTTTACTCGCTATTCTCGAATTGTTCGTTCCTTCGGGCGGTCTCCTGGGATTTCTTGCCTTTCTTTCATTAATCGGAAGCGGTACTTTCGCGTTTCTCATCGATCCGCTATTCGGTATCGTCTATGTCGCGGGATTATCGATCCTCGTGCCGATGCTTCTGTGGAAATTCCTGCAAATTTGGCCGCACACGTCTATCGGGCGTCGCCTTTTGCTCGATCCCGGAGAGGATCCCGCGCTTGTGCCCGATGAAAACCGTGAAAAACTCAAGTTGTTGGTCGGCCATGCCGGGGTCGCGAAGAGCCGAATGATGCCCTCGGGAACCGTTGAAGTCGACGGACGCCGCCTGGACGCTCTCAGCGAGGGAATGCCTATCGATCCCGGCAAGGCGGTTGTCGTAGTCCGCGTCGATGGAATCAATATCATCGTGCGTGAAGGCGCTTCACGGATCGTAGACACGGTTCCCTCGCTTCCAAGCCGTCGCGTTGCGGCAGAAGAACCGACCGAAGAACCGACCGTGGACGACCCGTTTTCCTGATTCGGCATCGGCTTCACGATGATACCGGAAACGCGGTAACGTTGGTTGTTTGGTGAAGCTGGTTGTCGCACTCGTTCGCCATAAGATATTTGCAAATATCTTGTTGCACGTTTCGTTCGAGCGGCAGGCGATTGTTCGCGGGAACCATTTCAGGCCGTTTACAATACCTATCCCCCGCGGGCACTGTAATCGAGGATCAACCTACTTCACCGGAATATCCTGAAAAAAGTGTTTGTTGCCGCGAAGGAGCCAAATCCGAATGCTGCCCTGGTGCGCGAAATCAGGCCACTGCTCGCTCATGAAAACAAGATTCTTTTGCGAGACGATGCTCCACGTATGCATTCCGACAATCACGTCGCCGACCCGAACCCCGGCGGTCATGAACGGGCTGTCGGCCTTGAGCGATTTGACGACCACTCCGCCCGGATACAAGGGGAGAAACGTGGCGTAACGACGTTGAAACTCTTCTTTTGTAAGCGGGGTCGCCTGAAAACCGAGCGTTTCCCACACCGGATCGTTTCCCTGTTGCGAAGCGATTTTTCCCGAGGCGTCGGCACGGTTGAGCGTGCTGCCCGGGGCCAGGGAGGTACGCGAACGGCCCATTCCGTTGGATTTGGCGACATTATATCCGGGGTTGGCCAACGAGAAAACGAAGTGCCGTTGCTTCTTTTGGCCATCCGCGTCTCCGCCTTCCTCACGAACGACATCCAACGAAAGCTCGGATTTCGACTTCAATCCGATAAAAGCTCTCTGGAAGTCCAACTCGCTTGCCACAGGGCTTTCATTGATACTCAGGAGGACATCCATCGGTTCGATTCCGGCCAAATCGGCGGGACTTTCCGGCTCGACATCGAGAACGAGCAGACCCTCCGTCGGATTTGATTCGTCGGAAAACTCCCGATCAAGGCGGCCGACGACGAGTCCGTGCCATATCGATTTGGCGGTGTGTTCGCCGATCAACTTGGCGGCTACCGCGACGACCTGATCGACGGGCATTGCAAACGCCGTCCCGACAGCCCCTTGGCGGATGGCGACGTTGATCCCGATCATCTCACCGGCCGCGTTGATAAGCGGTCCTCCGGAGTTTCCGGGGTTGATGCTGACGTCGAGTTGAATCGCGTTGCGGTAAACGAGCGTCTCGTCGACTTCGACGTCGCGTCCCAGGCCGCTCACGGTCCCGCACGTTCCCGTGTAATCGTAACCGTACGGATTGCCGATGGCGAGCACGGGATCGCAGACGCGAACGGACGACGCCCGGCCGATTTTTATCACGGAAAGCGGCGTTTCGGGCGTGATTTTGATGAGGGCCAAATCGGTTTCCAGATCTTTTGCGATCAAGACGGCCGTGTACGTTTTTTTATCGAGCGTCGAAACCTGGATTTTCCTGATTTCGGCGATTACATGATGGTTCGTGACGATGTAACCGCGGGGATCGATGATGATGCCCGTGCCCATACCTTTGTACATTTTGGCACCCCGGCCCGGTTCCCACGCACCCTCCGTTTCATCGACCTTGTCTCCCTGGATGTTGACGACGGCGGAGCGACTGGATTCATAAATGTCCTGGAAGGACACCGTCGCAGGCGGCGAGTATGCCGGAGTAAAGCGAGGCAACGTCAAGACGAGCAAGACCGTGAAAAAAATCACGGGCGTTTTCCACGAGACGAACGCCGCCGCAAAACCGCGAGAATACGGAAAGCAGGCGCGCGAAACGGTAAGGCGGCTATTGGGGAAGCGTCGGCTCGGCACCGTTGTCTCCTGCTCTGGGGTGGTCTCGAAAGAAATCGAATCAAAACCCGATACGACTTCGTGGGATTACAATGTCCTACGAAACGCGGTTGAAAGACCGTGCAATTCGCCCCGAGACCAACGACATGGACGCTTGTTTTCTGAAGGCAAACAGGCGAATTTCACGGAAACCCCAACCGGCTTCGGCATAAAATGTGTTTCGACGCATTAGCGCCCGCATCTTGATAATGATCGTTTTAGGCGGAAAAGTCTTCCTAGATTGCCAGACGCCGGATGACCGGACAAAAACCAAGCCGGAAGACTTGCCGTATCCCTTTTCCTGGATATGTTTCCCGTCCCTTCGTGTCAGCATCATCGCTCCAGAATCATCGTCAGGACCGTATTGGCAACGGCAAGCCCGAAAATTCCGGTAAGAGTGGGCAGGCTGCCGAGTGAAGAACGCCGCCTGCCTTGGTTGTAGTAGTTTTCTTCGGATAATTCCGGGGGCAGAATCGCCTTTTTTTGAAGTTCGCGAACCGGTTCCGGAGAATAAACACAGGGGTGTATCGGCGTTATTCCCCTTCGTCGTAATCGTTTACGCAGCATCATCGCCAGCCGGCAATGCGTTATTTCCGCAAGGGGGCCGATACGCAACCGTGTTGGATCGGTCCGTAATGCCGCTCCCATGGACGATACGGCAGGGAGGGATCGCGTTGCAAGAGCCGATATCAGCTCAACTTTCGGATTCAGCGAATCGATCGCGTCGACCACGATTCCCGGATCGGTTTGCCGAGTTCGCGATTCGGGTGAACCGCCGAGCACGATGTCGAGCGTGTCCGTATGGACAAAAAGGTCAAGTGGCTCGGCCCGACAGTGAGGATTGATTGCCAAAACCCGTTCCGCCGCCAAGGTACATTTTTTTTGTCCGATGTTCGACCAGAGCGCCAAAATTTGCCGATTGATATTGCTTGGTTTGATAATATCGTAATCGATCAACCGTAAATGCCCGATCCCGCTTCGAGCCAATGCTTCGACGGCGTATCCACCGACGGCGCCCAATCCAACGACGGTTACCGTCGCCGCCTGAAGCCGCTTAAGACCTTCCGAGCCAACCATTTGGGTTATCCGGGCAAATTGTTCCCGGTGATTCTCCGTGTTTCGGCCAGGCAGCGAAAATAGATTCTTCATTTTCCCTTATTTGACATTCCGCTTCTTCAACCGTTATCTTTTTCACCAACGAAAGTTTGTGCAGAATATGCGGAATGATCGATGGTTCGTTTCGCCATGTTTCATCGGAACACCGTAAAAGCGAACATGGCGTCCTCCCGCTTCTTTTACCATCTTCTCCAAAATGCCTGGAAGGCGGCAAAGCAGGCGAATCACTTTCGAGAACGATACGATTCATCGGCACCGCTTGAAGCGCCTCTACTACTTTTCGGCTTTTGTTTCGAAGCAGGAGTGCGGAAAAAGAAAAAAAAGCACCCAATTCAAGGAAGGCCGGAATAATATCCGTCGGTCCGGCAAAACTGTGTAAAACGAACAATTTCGGACACTTGTCTTGCAACAATTCCCACATACGGGATGCGCTGCGAACGGAATGAAGCATTACCGGCAATTCTCGTTCCAGGGCAACGTCAAGTTGTCGTGTAAACGCGTATTCCTGGATTGCATCGTTTCTCTGGCGAAGCGAACGATCCAACCCGATTTCACCGACACCGGTTTGATAACACAACGTTGGATGTTTCGCGGGAACCGTTTCAGGCCGTTTGCGGCATAAATTTTCGTGGCGGCGATTATCACCGAGTAATCGTTCCAGTTGTCGTATGGACCGTCGAACACCCTCCAAATCCTTTGATTCGCCGACAAACCAGGGATGCAATCCGATACAAGGGTATACGCAGGAATGGGTTTCGGCAATTTTCAAAACGTCCTGCCAATCGTCCGGAGAAGTCCCATTACACACAAATCGTGTAACGCCGGCGTGTTGTGCCCGCTCAAGGACGGCATCCAGGTCGTCTGAAAAAAGATGATTTTGCAGATGATTGTGAAAATCCGTAATCCCCATCGACACGATTTTCGGTTATACTGGAAACGCGATGAAAACGAACATTCGGTCAAGTCTGCCTGCCGCACTCACGTGCCTCAACTTTTGTTAATACAAGTATTNNCGAGCGGCAGGCGATTGTGCGCGTGCGGATTTTCATGCCGTTGACGGTATACAACACGTGGCGTGAAAATGGGAGGATTTGAAGGAAATTGCCGATTTTTCTTATTTTCAGGAATCCCGGCAGCCGATAATCCGCTCGGTGTTCTCTCTTTCCCTATTTCGACCGAGGCGTCCATGAAACCGAACTCGACAACGAAAAAAACGGCGATTTTTATTCTTTTGGCCGGCTTTTTCACATTATTCCCAAGCGGTTGCGCAACATTCAAGGGATTCGGTTTCGGAAAAACGAATGAACCGGAATTTCGGGAAGTCCTTACCTATCACGACGGCTTTCGGGCTTCCCCCGACGCATCGGCCATGCAACATGGCGGAAGGGCATCCAAAGAGAAAACAACATCGGTTGAACATGCTGCAGTGGAGAACGACGGCGAAGAAAAGAAGCCTTGGTATGGCAGTGGTGATTCGACATTTCTTATGAGCAGTCGTGCCAAGGAAATCCACAAAAATCTTGAACGCTGAATCGGTACCGCCCCGACATCGTCATCCTGTTCGGAATCGGCAGTTTAGGGGAATTGCAGGACTTTTCACATCCGCACGGGAGGGCGACGCAT
>DOMV01000138.1:35097-37822 GCA_003509805.1 Planctomycetaceae bacterium | reverse complement strand
CGGTCGAAGAGGAAAGCGGTCCGTTCGGCGAGGAGAGTCCGGCTGAAACGGCAACAGAGTCGGCGGAACCGACGGACGAACCGGCTGATCCGGTCGAAGAGGAAAGCGGTCCTTTGACGGAAACATCGACAACGGATTCCCTCGATTCTGCCGGGAACACGGAAGACGAAACAGAGGACGAAGGAGACATCGATCCGTTCGAATGATATACCGGAAACGCGGTGAAATTGGTTGTTTGGTGAAGGCTGCTTGTTGCACTCACTCGCCGTAAGACATTTGTATACGGCTTGTTGCACGTTTCGTTCGAGCGACAAGCGATTGTTCGCGGGAACAATTCCAGGCCGTTTACGGTACACGCCGCCTTGGGAGTAGCGTGAACGCTTTCGTTGACCTGTCGGGTGCTGCCGTGTTCCGCTTGGAGATCAACATCGGTCGTCCGGATCTTCCGGTGCGGTGTCGGAACGGCCGGCGGCGTTTTGGCGTTTGAAAAGTTCCGCGCCGGTCGTCATCGAGAATTTGCGCGGCGCTTTCTTTTCGCGGCGCCGCGGTTTGACCGGCTTCCCCTCGTCGTCGTATTCGATATCGATTCCGTCCGTCTCGTCGAAAAAGATGTCCGACGTCTCTTCTTGCCCCGCGGAATGCGTGTCGTAAACGACATAAGGTTCGTCGCCTTTCCGCAGACGGTCCGGGTCGTCGCACAATTCCATCGATTCGGTCGGCAATTCGAGCAAAAAACGGCTCAAAATCGCGGAACCGTAGCGTCCCCGGAATTCCCGGTGTCGGCAGCGGCTCAGTCGCAATTCTTTCCTGGCCCTGGTGATTCCGACAAAAAAAAGCCGACGTTCCTCCTCCAGTTGGAACGGCTCGAAACTGCTGCGTTCGTGCGGCAAAATGTTTTCCTCGATCGCGATAATATAAACGACCGGGAATTCCAATCCCTTCGCGGCATGAAACGACATTAACGAAACCCGCTCGCATTCGCCGTCGTAGGCGTCGATATCGCTGACCAAGGCAGCCTGTTCGAGAAAACGCCCGAGCGGACTTTCGTTTTCCCCGATCGGTTGCCGGTCGAATTCCCGGGCTTCGGAGAGAAGTTCGTCGATGTTTTCGAGCCGTTCCTCGTCTTCTTCGGATTCGTCGGGATCGAACTGTTCGCGGTACCCGGTTTCGGCGAGCACGAGCGAAAGCAGGGCTTCGACGGGATATTCCCGGTCGGCGGCATCCTTGAGGCGGTCGAACATGGCGACGAAAGCGCCGACGGCTTTGCGGATTTTCGGCGAAACACCGGGAATGCGCGCGACCTCGCGGGCGGCGTCCAGCGTGGCGATGCCGTATTGCATGGCGTACTCGTCGATTTTTTTCAACGTCGTCTTGCCGATTCCCCGGGTCGGCTCGTTGATGATCCGCAGCAGGGAAACCGTGTCGCTCGGGTTGTCGAGAATGCTCAGGTACGCGATCAGGTCCTTGATTTCCTTGCGGTTGAAGAATTCCAGGCCCCGGACCAACTGGAACGGCACGTTTTCGCGGCGCAGGGCGTGCTCCAGATTCCGGGAAAGCGCATTCATGCGATAAAAAATCGCGTAATCGCCGGGCCGGCGCTTTCCGGAACGAATCTCGGCGGCGATTTCGGCGGCAATGGTTTCCGCTTCCTCGCGCTGGTCGGAACATTGCAGCAGGCGAACCGGCGGTCCCGCGGGGTTGTGCGTGAAAAGCGCCTTTTTTTTGCGATGCTTGTTGAAATCGATCAAATGGGCCGCGACATTCAAAATTTGCGGCGTGCTGCGATAATTTTCCTCCAATTTGACGACCTTGACATCCTTGAAATCCTTCTCGAAGTCGAGAATGTTGCTCAAATTCGCGCCGCGCCAACCGTAAATCGACTGGTCCGGGTCGCCGGTAACCGACAAATTCCGGTGTTCCGCCGCCAAACTTCGGGCAATGGCGTACTGGGCCAAATTGGTGTCCTGATATTCGTCAACCAGCAGATATTGAAACCGATCGGCGATACGGCTGCGAACGTCGGGGTTCTCCCGGAGAATACAGGCGATGTGGAGAAGCAAATCATCGAAATCGACGGCGTTGGCCCGACGCAATTCTTCTTGATAGAGCGGGTAGATTTCCTTGGTGGCCGCTCCCAACAAACTGCTTTCGTTCGGTGTGAATTCCTCGGGACGCACGAGGCCGTTTTTGGCCCAGCCGATGGCGGATTGAATATTCGCGATTTTAATCCCGCAGGTCAGGTGCTTTTTCCCGACAACGCCCTCCAGGAGTCGTTTCGACTCGTCCGTGTCGTAAATCGTGTAATTCGGCGTAAGATCAGCAAGATGGGAGTATTGGCGAAGCAAGTGGGCGCAAAACCGGTGNNTCGTCCGTGTCGTAAATCGTGTAGTTTGAAGCCAATCCGACAAGATGGGCATGTTGACGCAGGAGATGAGCGCAAAAGCGGTGAAAAGTCCCGATCCAGACATTCCGATTCGATACAAGCGTTTCGACCCGGGATTTCATCTCCTCCGCCGCTTTGTTGGTAAATGTCAGCGCCGCGATGCGGTTTCCATGAACTCCCTGGGCGATCAGAGCGGTTATCCGGTGAGTCACCACACGGGTTTTTCCGCTTCCCGGACCTGCTAACACAAGCAATGGCCCGTCTTTATGCAAAACAGCCTCCTGCTGCTGCGGGTTGAGCCCTTCAATCAGCGTTGGGATCGGCATGGTGGTCGGCATGGTG
>DOMV01000138.1:31098-35060 GCA_003509805.1 Planctomycetaceae bacterium | reverse complement strand
AACGGCCTGAAACTGTTCCCGCGCACAATCGCTTGCCGCTCGAACGATACGTTTATGTCATTATACAAACAGAAGTTAGATGCGAGCACATGCGGCAGGCAGACGTAACCAAACGTTCGTTTTCATCACGTCTCCGGTATACCTCTGTCAGTATATCTCTGCTTTCCAGGCATGGGAATCGGATAAATGGTTTTTGAGCCCCGTTGTCGGCTTTTTTTGGCGAAAAATTTAGGAAAAACCTTTTTTAGGCTGGAGAACCAACAAGTATTCTGGTAGAATGGCAGCCTTTCCGGATGGGGGGAATGCTCCTGACGGCGTTCCTTCCGCACGGTGTTCCTGCCGCAGCAACATGCGACGAAGCCAAAACACACAACGGAAACCGAAATGCATCGTGTTTTGGTGCGTTGTCGCGTTGTCTGTCGCAATGAAACCGCACGGTCGAATTTTCGCTCCGCCTGAGGCGAACGACATTCGAATCCACGCCCTATATCAATAGTTAGAAAGAGGTTATGGACACGAACTCTCGGGAAGTCACGAAAGCCCGATCCGGTCTTACGGCAAAACAGTGGACCATGTTGTTTTTTTCCTTCGTCCTGGGTCTCGCCTGCGTTTTCACTTTGGACAAAACCTTTCTCGCGCGGGATCAGGCGTCATCGAATACCGTTCAGGCGGCGACTGCCGCACCGTGATGGGCACGCACCGTGGTATACCGAAGGCTGTTGACATTTCCCGAAGCCGACTTTTAAGGAGCCTGCCCATCGAAACGACACTGCCGAAGGTAAACAGTAAACGGCGCCTGTGCGCAGCACGGCGACGATTATGGAATGTCGGTGGGCGGCGCGGAGCCGGCTTGGTCGAATAGGGCAGGAATTTTTCGCGGGTCCAACAAAATTTCACGGAGGAGAATGGCATGGCAACGACACGGATTCCCTTGAACAAATCCTATACGGAAGAGCGGGATTTGGCCAAACGTTTGGAAATGAGCACGGCCGAACTCGGTTTAAGTGTACGGACGACAAATTGTTTGGACGATCACGGCATTTCCACCGTCGGCGATCTTCTCGCCTGCAATCGGGAAGAATTGCTGACGATATCCAATTTTGGAGAAAAAACGTTGGAAGAGGTGTACAAGGCGTTGGAAAAATTCGGATTTTACCGCCGTGGCCGGCGCCCCAAGCCTGCAACCCATCCTCGCTGATCTCCGACGGAAAGCGGGGATTGTCGGTTCCCCCGGAGTATTCCCGTGCCAGTCGGAATTCGCGCCACAACAACTCGGTCGGCATCCACTCGAAAGCGTCGGCGACATCATCGTGCCACGTTTTTCGAGTCGGTTTTTTTTCTTGCGATTTTTTTCGTCGGACTTCTCGTCTTTCTTTTCCACCTGTTCACGTGGCTGATTCCCTATTGGCTCGACGCGACGGCTTACGAACGTGTTCCGTGCACGATACGCGATTCCCGCCTGGTGGAGCGCCGTGCGAACGATCGCGCCGACGATCAGACGGACGTTCATTCCGACGACCGCGTCGAGTATGGCGCGGAATTCGGGATCACGTACGTTTTCGAAGGCGTCACCTACACGAAAAAGGTCGCTTACCGGCATCCCGATGAGCCGGAGGACGCTTTTTTCGCCGATAAGCATCAGGCGGAAACGTTGCTTGCCCGATTCCCGGTGGGCCGTCCCGCGTTTTGTTGGTTGGCCGTCGATGATCCCGAATCGGTTTTTTTGGTGCGGGATATCCTGCCCTGGGGTTGGTATGTTCAAACCATCGCCCTGATCCTGATCCTGTTCGGCGCGTTAGGATTTTGGTGGAGCATCCGACATCGCAGCCTTTCCGAGGAACGACGTGCCGTCCGGGTGAACGGGATTTCCACCCCCGCGACAAATGTCGGAAAACCCACCGGTAAAACCGTTCTCTTCCCCACGATTCCCGACGATACGACGATCAACGAAAGCCCGGGCACGCAGTTGGCGTTTCGTTTGGCGAGCGATGTCCGGCATTCGATACGATTGATCGTGATTGTGGTTTTCTCCCTGTTCTGGAACGCCGCGTCGTGGGGGGGACTCCTCTATTTCCTATGGATCGGAGCCGAAGGATGGATCGACCATCTCTTCACCGCGCTGTTCGGCATCGTGTTTTGCGGATTCGGCCTCTTCCTGGCGATCGCGTGCTTCCAACAGATATTGCAGGCGTTCGGTTGCGGTCCCACCCTGCTTGAAATTTCCGACCACCCCCTGTATCCGGGACGGCGTTACCGTTTGGTCATGATTCAGCCCGGCGTTTTTCGGGTCGTCCGGTTCGAATTACGGCTCATTTGTGAAGAAATCGCCCGCTTTCGCCAAGGAACCGATACGATTACCAACCGCAAGGAAGTGTTTCGTCATCTTCTTTTCGAACGGAGTGATTTCGAAACGACTCACGATACGATGATCCAACATGAAATGTTGCTTCGCCTGCCCTTGGGGGCGATGCATTCGATGCGATGCGAATCGAACGAAATCCTTTGGAAACTGGTCGTTCATGCCCGCATGGTCGGCTGGCCCGATTTATACCGGGAATATCCGATTGTCGTCCGTCCCACCCCGTCGCAAGAATGGGATGCCGGGGAGGATTATTGATATGTACCGAAGGCAGTTGAAATTTCCCGAAGCCGACTTTCAAGGAGCCTGCCCACCGGAAACNNCAGGCGGTTCAACCGGAAAACGGGGCCGGCTTCGGTATAAAACACTCAAAACAAAATGCCGGAAACAGGGATGCGGTGACCGGAATTTGCATGAATCGACAACGGGTTTCCCAATGGATGCCATGAAACGAATCGACGCCGGAATTACGATTTTGCTCGACGGCCGAGGCAGTCGGCAGTATTATCCCGGAGAAACCCTTGCCGGCAGCTATCGGTTCGATTCGGTCGGCGGAGACGATATCCAGGCCGTGGAAATTTCCATCCTCTGGCAAACGGAAGGGATGGGCAACACGGATATCGGCGTCCACGCTTTCTGGAGATTGGATGCCGGGGCCGGCGATTGGATCGATCCGCGTCGGCCGGGTCGTTTCAGCACCATTCTTCCCGAGAGCCCCCTGTCTTATCCCGGCGTGGTCGTCAAATTGCATTGGCGCGTCCGGGTGCGTCTTTTTCTCGCCGACCACTTCCAGATCGTGGAAGAGGTCCCGTTTCGTCTCGGCTCGATTCCGGATGTCCGTACACTCCGGTACGGCGGCAATGGCGGCAACTATTGATTTTCGGTCGGAAAATCGGTCGGCACCAGGCGGCCGTCGATGAGTTCATAGGCGGCGTCCGCCCGGCCGGCAAGGAGTGGATCGTGCGTGACGAGAACGAGCAGGGCTTCCCGGGAAAGATCGAACAGCAAGTCGGCGACCGCGTTCGCGTGTGCCCGGTCAAGATTGCCGGTCGGTTCGTCGGCCAGNNAGCGCCCGCGCAATCGCGACCCGTTGACGTTCCCCGCCGGAAAGCTCTGAAGGACGATGTTCGAGGCGGTCTTTCAGGCCGACCCGGTCGAGCAAGTCCGCGGCATACGCACGCTGCTCTCTGGTCGTTCGTCCCTCGGCAAGGAACGGAATCAGGACGTTTTCCCTGGCATTCAACTGCGGGAGAAGGTGGTGGTCCTGAAAAACAAACCCGATTTGTTCGCGACGAAACCGGGCCGCCCCGGATTCCGTCCATTGCGTGATGTCCCGGCCATCGAGAAAAATCGACCCGGAAGTCGGCGTTTCCAGCGTCCCGAGGATAGAGAGTAGCGTACTTTTTCCCGAGCCGCTTGGCCCGACGACGGCGGCGCTTTGAGACCGGTTCAGTTCGAACGAACATGCTTTCAGCACCTCAAGCGGTCCGCTCGGGGTTGGATATTCTTTTGTGATTCCGGCGACAGACAACATCGACATTCCGCCAGTCTACCGTTTTTTTCCAGAGTTCGCAAGCGGTACGAAAAACGGCTTCTTGCAACC